>JAGHYP010000035.1 GCA_017743585.1 Chloroflexota bacterium | reverse complement strand
GATCAGGCTCGGCCTGCTCGCCAACGAAGTTGGCAACGTCTACGCAGGCTCATGCCTGCTCGGTTTGAGCGCCATTTTGGACGAGGCGAAACCGGGCGATCGCATTCTGTGTGTCAGCTACGGCAGCGGCGCCGGCTCAGATGCCTTCGACTTGACCGTGACTGAGAAAATTCTAGAGCGGCAACGCCTCGCGCCGCTCACCCGCACCTACATCGCGCGCCGCACAGTCATTGACTACGCTGTCTACGCGCGCTATCGCAACAAGCTGCACCTCGAGTGAGATCAGAAGTGAGCTTTATGCAGAACGTATCCATCATTGGCATCGGTCAGACGCCTGTCGGCGAGCATTGGGATACATCGCTGCGCCATCTGAGCCTGCAAGCGATCGAGGCGGCGCTCCAAGATGCTGGCATCGCGCCTGAGACACTCGACGCGCTGGTGATCGGCAATGCGCTCGGCGGAGTCATCAGCGATCAGCATCATCTCGGCGCGCTGATCGCCGATTTTGCAGGGTTGCGCGGCATCGAGGCGTTTCGCGTGGAAGGCGCGGACGCCAGCGGCGCCCTGGCGCTGCGGCAAGGCGCACTGATGGTCGCCAGCGGCGCGGCGCAAACCGTACTCGTGCTCGGCGTGGAGAAGGTGACTGACGTGGTTGGCAGCGCACGCACGGCAGCGCTCTCAACGTTCCTCGATAGCGAGTACGAAGCGGCGCACGGCGCGACCCCTGTGGCGATCATGGCTCTGCTGATGCGGCGCTACATGGCGCAGTACAACGTGAGCGTGGCAGACTTCGCCAATTTCAGCGTGAACGCGCATGCCAACGGCAGCAAGAATCCGAACGCGATGTACCGCAATTTGATCAAGGCAGAGCGCTTCGCCACAGCGCCGCTTGTGGCAGAGCCGATCAGCTTGTTCGACGTCGCGCCTGAGGCAGACGGCGCCGCCGCCCTGATTTTGACCACAGCCGAGCGCGCCGCTGATCTCGTGCCGCAGCCGATCCGTCTGCGCGCGAGCGCTGTTGCCACAGATGCGCTCGCCGTGCACGATCGCCCCAATCCGCTCTTTCTGAGCGCAGTCCAGCAGGCTGTGAACCGAGCCTTGCGCGCCGCTGGGCTCTCGCAGAGCGAGATCGACGTGCTGGAGCTGCACGACTCGGCGACCATCATGACGACGCTGGCGCTCGAGGCGAGCGGCTTCGCGGCGATCGGGGAAGGTTGGCGGCTGGCGGCTGAGAACAAGATCGGCTTGACGGGCGAGCTGCCGATCAGCACCTCCGGCGGCGTGAAGGCGCGCGGAAACCCGCTCGGCGCAACAGGCGTCTATCAAGCGGTTGAGGTGGTGCTGCAATTGCGCGGCAAGGCGGGCGCTAACCAAGTGCCGGGCGCGCGCATCGGCATGACGCAGACGCTCGGCGGCTTAGGCGGCACTGCTGTTGTGCATATCCTGAGCGTCTGAGCCGTCAATCAGTACCTCAGCGCGCCTGGCTTATGTGCAATCCTGTCATTCTGGGCGGCGCGTGAGAGATCATGACGAGGCAAAGTGCGCTCAAGGCGGCTGATAGCGCGCAGACCGCGCTCGCACCAGCTGAGCAGTCGGCGCCTGCGGCTGTCTCTGTAGCAATCGATCCCGATCCACAAACCGTCTTCCTGTTGCATCCAGAGTACGAGCTGCTTCCGGGCAAGGGGCGCAGTCATCTGGCGCGGCGCACGCACTTGTACGTCGCGGTTGCAGCGGTCGCTGTGTGCCTGCTCTTTATCGCGCTGGCGATCTACCAAGCTGAAGAGAACACCGCGTTAGACGCGCGCAGCGGCCGCGCACTTGCCGAGGTCGTCGCGCGGCGCGTTGAGGCACACGGACGCGAGCTGCATCGCCGCTGGTTCATTACGTACCAGTTCAGCCTGCCCGACGGGCGCACCTTCAGCCGCGAGGTGAGCGTAGACGCCGCCGAATATGACTTCTATTTCATCGGTAGCCGCCTGGAGGTGAAGTTCCTGCCCGATCAGCCTGAGAAAAGCACCTTGATCAACCGCCGCCTTGAGGCAGTTGAGGGCGAGCTGCTCTGGTTGATGGCGACCGTGCCGCCCATTCTGAGCCTGCCGATCTTGCTGTGGGCGTTGGCGCGCAACATCCTGCTAACACAGTATGAGCGGCACGGCGTGGTCGTGCGCGGCGAGGTTGTGGAGTGCACTGGCGAGGAGCGCGCCTCACGTTATCACGTGCGGTTGCGTTATCAGTTCATCCTGCCCGATCTCAAAGTTCGGCGCGGCACAGCGCACTTCGTGCGCGACGACCTGCGCGGCGCCAAGCTGCCTGAGAAAGGCGCGCAAGTCGCTGTGCTGTACCTGAATGATTGGTTCTATCGGCTGCTCTAGCTTTCTGCCATTGCTTTGATGTTCGCAAGCGATTGCTTAGCGTTGTTCAGGTTCGCCTGATGCACGACAGGCTCTGCCAGCTTGCCTAGCACGCCGCCGCTCATGCTGTACTCCATGCTTAGGCTGAGCGTGACGCCGCTGCCCGTCTCCGCGATCTCCCAGCGTTGCGTGCCGTTCACTAGGCCTTCCAGCGTGTAGTGGATCGCGCTATTCGGCTGCAGCGCCTGCACAGTCTGCGTAGCTTTCAGCTCGATGCCCATCACTTTGTAGCTCCCTGAGATTTTCGAGCCAACAGCGGGATAATCCGGCGAGGCTTGAACCGTATCAATGCCTGCGAACCATTTCAGGATCAGGTCGGGCGTGGTTAGCAATTTCCAGACGGCAGACGGCGTGGCGTTGATCGAAATGCTCTCATTGATGCGATGCATATAACGTCCCTTTCATCACGCTGCGTGGCGCGTGCGATGCCAGTCTAGCACAGATCAGCGGGCAACTCAACCCTTGTGTTGAACTGAATGCAAAGCGCATGGACGCGCCTATGGTACACTTTCAGCCGTGACGCAGCAAAACCTATCACCTGCCAACGTTGCGGCGCGCGTGGCGCGCAACACGGCTGCCATCGCAATCGCCACGCTGTTGGGGCGCGGCTTTCAATTCGGCTGGGCAGCCTTGCTGGCGGCGCTCATCGGCGCGGAACAGTACGGAATCTGGGGGACGATCGGCGCGATTCTGGCGACAGCTGCCACTGTGCCTGAGTTCGGCATGGGATTGGTCGTGCTGCGCGATGTGGCGCGCCAGCCGAGCAAAGCAAGCCGCTACTTGACGGCAACGCTCGCCGTGCAGCCTGTGCTGGCGATAGGCACGCACATTGCGCTCGTCCTGCTAAGCCTAGCGCTGCCCTACGAGACCAATTTTCGCCTGCTCTTGGCGCTGGCGGCGCTCAGCCTGACTGTAGATACCCTCGGCAACATCGGCTACAACCAACTGTTAGCTGCTGAGCGCATGGTGACGACCAGCGTCGTCTCAGTCGTCCACATCAGCCTGCAGATCGCCTTTGCCTTGATTGCCTTGCTCAGCGGGGGCGGCTTGGTCGGCGTGTATTTGGCGACTATCAGCGCAAGCGCCTTCCGAGCAGTGTTGCACGGTCTAGCGCTACGCCGCTTGGGCATCCTGCCGCGCCTGCCTGTAGATCGCGCGCTCGTTCGGCGGCTGTTCAGCGAAGGCTGGTCAATTGCGCTCAGCTCGTTTCTGGCCTACGCTTATCAACACCTGGATAAGGTGTTGGTCTTCACGTTCTTAGGCGAGCGCGCTGCAGGCTACCTGACAGCTGCCTTTGTGATCGTGAGCGGCGTGATTGAGCTATTCAACGTGACCGTTTTCACGGCGCTTTTCCCGCTGATGGCGCGCATGGCGAAGGAATCGCCTGCTGCGATGCGGCGCGCTGCGGATCAGTTCGCTTTCCTCAGCCTTGTGGTCGGTCTGCCTGTCGCGATCGGCGTCGCGGCGCTCTCGCGCAGTTTGGCGACGCTATTCTTCCCAAGTTTCGACGGCACGGCGAGCATCTTGGAAATCTTGATCTGGCACACAGCGCTCGCAATGGTCGGCAACGCATATGCGCAGATGTTGCTGGTGGAAGGAGGGCAGCATCTGCTGCTGATAGCACGTGCGCTCGGTCTGGCGGTGAACTTGACGGCGAATCTGCTCTTGCTACCGCTACTGAACGCGATCGGCGCAGGCGTGGCGGCTTTTCTGACGCACGCGGCCATGCTTGCGTTGTTCGTGCGCGCGCGCGCTATGACGAGCGCTGAGCGGAGCTTTTGGCTGAGCAAGACCGCGCGCGTGTGCCTAGCGGGCATGTTGATGGGCGCGCCCGCTTTCGCGCTGCGCGACTTTCAGCCATGGCTGGCGGCGGCGCTGAGCGCGATCCTGTACGGCGTAGCGTTGCTCGGCTTGCGTGCGCTGGATGCGACGCACTGGGCGCTGATTCAGAGCATCTTGAGCGCTTTGCCATTCTTCGGCAAGTACTTGGCGCGCTTGTGGCAGCCGCTCAGCGCGCCTTGAGCTGCTGCACAAGCCACGTCGGTATCAGCAAGAGCGCCAGAAGCGCAGCGGCGAGTTTGCCATGCACGAGCGCTGTGTAGACGATCAAATCGCGCAGGTACAAGTTGAGCGCGCGCGCGCCGATCTGCTTAGCGCTGCTGCCCTCGTAGTGCAGAATGCCGTCGCTGGGCAGGTAGAGCGTGCGCAAGCCGAGCGCTTGCACGCGGCGTGAGAAGTAATCGTCGCTGAAGTACATCTTCAGACGCAGGTCGAAGTAGCCTGCCGCGCTCCACACCTCGCGGCGCGCGATGATCGCGCTGCCGGGCAGTACGTCAATCTCGCGCGCTGTCCGCCGATCCCAATCGGCGTACCACAGCCAATCCTGAAGCGACTGCCAAGCGCGCGGCGAAAGCCAGCGATAGAGCTTGCCGAGAAAAGTGTAGTTCAGCACAAGATAGCCGAACGTTGTGAAGCGCGAGCCGTTGCGCTGCAAGCGGCCATCAGGGAAGCACAGCGTGGTCGTGGCAGCGCCGATGCTCGGATCGGCCTTTAGCGCGCTCAGCAACTGGCTGAGCGCCGCGCCGCGCACTTCCATATCAGAGTTCAGCACCAGCACGTGCGCGCCCCGCGCCATCTGAATGCCTTGCGTGTATGCCGCCGAGAAGTAACGATTCTCAGCGTTCTGCACAAAACGCACCTGCGGGAAGCGAGCCGCCACTGCTTGTGCGCTGCCATCGAAGGACGCGTTATCCAGCACAATGCACTCAAGGCACAGGTCACCTGCGCTTGCATAAATCGACTCTAGAAGCGCCAAGAGCAGATCGCGCGTCTTGTAATTGACGATCACGAGGCTGAGATCGGGCTGTGGTGAGCTGAGCACATCTTGCTGAGGCATCGCGCCGATTGTACACTGCGCAGCGCGTCGTGAAAACAAACAAAATAGCGCGCTACAAGTCTTGTAGCGCGCTGCGCATCAGAATTCAGACAACGGATCAGTAGCGCGAGGTCGGCGTCGCGGTTGGCGCGGGCTTGTACTCGCCAATCACCTTCAAGGCTGCCTCGACTAGCGATGTATCTACCAACTCAGGCACGTTCAGCAGCTCGTTGTACTCCAGCAAGCCGCGGCTCTTGAAGTAGCGCTGCACTTCTTCGAGATCGGCGACTGGAATCACGCCATTTGGATCGTAGTATTGGCGATTCATGCGCCGCACAACCGATGCAGGCACGTTTGTGTACTTCTCAATGATCGCGGCAAGCGACTCGTCAATCTCGCCCTGCAGGTCGCGAGCGGCGCGCAAGTAAGCGCGTATGAACGCCTCTGCCACAGGGCGCCGCTCCTTGAGCATTGACTCGCCCATGAAGACGTAGGTGACTGTGATGCCGTCAATGAAATCATCGGCGAGGAAGGCGAGCAAGCCTTGGTCGCGACCGAGCGTCGCCAACGGCTCAGTCAGCACAGCTGCGTCGATCGCGCCGGAGTCCAGCGCAGCCGCCATTTGCGGGAAGGGCATCGGCACAGTGGTCACTTCGTCCATGCTCACGCCGCCGCGCTGCAGCGCCGCGTAGACCCAGTACTCAACTGCCGAGCCGACGTTGTTGATAGCAATCTTCTTGCCGCGCAGGTCGGCGACGCTCTTGATCTCATCCGCGCGCTTGGCAGAGATCACCAGCGGCGTCGCCAGAGGCGGTCGCTCTGTGTGCAGCGGCGCCACGAACTTCACAGGTAAGCCAAGCGCGATAGCGTTCCACAGCGCCGCGCCCGCACCTGCAGCCGCCACGTCCAAATTGCCCGCAGCAAGCTGCACGACCGAGTCGCCGCCGCCGGCAGGCAACGGCACCAGCTCAATCTCGATGCCTTCCTCAGCGAAGTAGCCGCGCTCCATGCCGACGAAAAAGGTCGCATAGGTGATCACAGGCAGGTAGCCCACGCGCATCTTCTCGCTCTGCGCATAGGCAGGCGGCTGAGCGAACGATAGGGATAGCGCAACGAGCGCAACAATCAGCAATAGACGACGCATGGCACAGCTCCTTGACCTCAGTATCCGTTTCATACAAGCTCCCTTGATGGGCAAGCGTTCTACAACTTTCAGATCGTTCAAAACGATCTGAAAGATATTGTACTTTGTTTCACAAAGCGATGCAAGTGGAAGAATCAAACGGAAGGCTGCATCACAGCGCAGAGCAGCCTCCCAAGGGTGCGGTCAGTTCGTGGCAAAGAAGCGCTTCACACGCTCTGAGTTGACGTACAGCAACACGAAGACGTTTGCAGCGATGTTGAACGCTGCGCCGATGCTCGGGCCGCTGCTCACGAGGCTCAGCACGCCTAGGATCGCGCCCAAGAGCGCTAAGCCCATCACCAGCGCGCGCGCCCAGTCTTTGCCGCTATAAAGCGAGACGCCGAGCACGATGCTCAACACGCCTTGAACCAGACTCCAGATGCCGCTTGCCAGCAGACCCTGCGCAAAGCAGACTAGCGCAGTGCCGAGGAGACTCGTCAGCAAGCCCCACGTCGCCGACGCCAAGCCCCAGAGAATGTAGTATGCGCTCAAGATAGTGATGCCGAGCGGACGGCTCTCGCCAAGCATTTTGCCGCGACTCCTTTCACAGACCCTACCTGTCTGAAATTTAACTACGCAACGCAGCGCGAAAAGTTACTCGGCCCTGCGCGCCTCTTCAAGCGCCGTCAAGCGCAGCCAATCCACCAACACGCCGAGCGTTCGCCCGATCTGCTCGTCCTGCCCGCCCAGATCGTAGCTCAGCGCCAACTCCAGGTAGCCGTCCTCGAACGGCAACGCCTCAGCGGGCAGCCTGAAAGTGTACTCGGCCAAACCTTCGGGCCGCACGGCAACTGAGCCGAGCAGCACGCCGTTGGCGTTCAAGCTAAGCTGACGGACTCGCCCGAAAGCCTGCGCCGAGATTGTGACCTGATAATTGCGCCGCTCAGGGACGCGCAGGTGAAGCCATGCCGTTGGCTCTTCGCCTGTCCAGCGCGCTGTGATGCCCGCAATGTTCTCGGCATAGTGCCAGCCACGCCCGATGAAGCGCACATCTTCTGCCGCGCCGAGATCAATTGCGCCGTCGCGCGGCACGCGCTGCGGACAGCCGTCCCAATCAGGATGCGCCGCCGTGCGATAAGCGACCGCATCGCCCTCAATCCACACAGGACACAGCAAGTGGCGCACGTCGCGATTGAAAAAGCTGAAGATCTCAGTCAGCGCCGCGCTCTCGCGCCCGATCAGGTCTTTATGCACGACGAAATAGCCAATCGGGTAGCCGAAGACGCGCTCTTCCATCTGCCGCCGCACGAAATCGGCGTCGAGCGGCACGCGCTGCCCAAGCCAACTCAACATCGGATCGCCTGTCTCGATGTAAAAGAAATGCTCGACGGGCGCGCGAGAGATAAAGCCGTTGATCATGCGCTTTTGATGCACGATGCCATACCACTGCAGCTGCGTCGCACGCGGATCGCCCAGCAGCACCTCGCCCGTGCCAACACCCGTCGGAACTTCCACCAGCACAAGGCTATCGTATGGCTCGCCGCGCTCCGCGCCGATCTGCTCGTAGAAGGCGTAGGCGGGCGGCACAGGCGTCAGCGGCGCCGTCTCCCACAAGCGGATTGCCCATGCATTGGCGAGGAAAGCACACACGAACACTGTCAGCTGCAAGCCCAGCTTGCCTGCCACAAGCGGCGTGAAGACCTTGCCCGCGAAGATTGCCATAGCGATCACAAAGATCGGCGACAAGCGCCATGGCATCCCGAACATGCCGCTCGTCAGCGCGTGGAACAGGTGATACGGCGTTGGCAAGCTCAGCGCACCAAGCTGAACCGTGCCGCCTAGCGCGATCAGGAACGGCGGAATGCCCGTCCAGAACCAGAACCAACGTCCGTCATTTTTGTGCCGCGCGCGGCGCACAAAGAGCGCCACAACGAGCGCCATCAGGGCGCTCAGCGTCACAAATGCGCCCAGCGACGGCGTGTTCCACTGCCACCACGTCTCAGCCATGCTGAACAGCCGCCCAGCGATGCCCGGTCGCTCAGCTGCCGCGCCAGGCGCCAAGGTGCCGCGAAATTCCAGCGCGTAGCGCAAGTAGCCGAATTGCCACAGCAGCGCCACTGCTATGCTGACTGTCAGCGCCGCCGCGAAGAGCAGAGCGAGCAGCTGAGCGCCCGCGCGCCGCGCGCGCCACAAGCTCAGCACTCCGTATGGCACAACCAAAAACGCAGCGAAGATCGGAAATTGATGATCGCTCATCGCCAAGCCATAGAGCGCCACGCCTTGTATCGCTGACCATATGACGACTCGTAGCGCGGCGCGCGCCCGCGCTGCGCGCATCACTTGACTCCACAGCAACAAGTGCAGCGGCAGCCAAAACCAGTTCATCAAGTTGATATGCGTGTTGTAGTACCAATAGCGCGCAATCGGGAAAGTTTGCAGTGCAACCCCGCCCAGCAGAGCCAAGCTCGCCGCAATGCCTTCGCGCCGCAGCCAGACGAACAACAAATAGCCGTTCAAGGTGCAGGCGATGAAAATGATGACGTTGAAAGCGGTCAGCGTGCCAACCAGCGGCTCAATCAGCGCCCATAGCGGATACCAGAACGCGGCATAGGCGTGGTAGCCATAGTTGGTGAGCGCAGGATAAAACACAAAATCGTTCAGATAGGGATTGATGCCTTCAGTCTGGCTGATGTAACGTAGAAACCAAAAATTCCAGTGGTAGTTGAAGTAATCGTAGCCTGCTACGTGCGTGCCGTTGGCGAAGATCAAGGCGTGCAAAGTGATGAAGGCGAGCGCACTGTACGCAGCGAGCGCTGGTGCGCCCAGCCGCGAGCGCGCGATGAAAGTCAGCATGGCGCGATCGCAAATCGCTCCTTAGTTGAGAGAATCATCCGACTAGCCACGCCAAAAAACCAGATATCAACGGCGCTTTCCGCCGCACTGAAGCCTGCGCTTGCACAATTCTCTGCCTATCGCTTTGCGCGGTCCCTCGAGCCTCTGATGTGGTAAGCGTCTTCGGCGTGCAGACGGGCGCGCTGACAACCGTTCATGACTGTCCCTCGCAGCTGCGCTCAGACTTGTGCTGCAGACGGCGACTCGTAGAGTTCCACTAAGACGCCGAAGGCGCTCTTCGGATGCACAAAACAGTAGCGGATGCCTTCCGCGTTGACCTTCGGCGCGTCGTTGATCAACTCCACGCCGCGATCGCGCAAGCGCTGCATCGCCGCGGCTAGGTCTGGCACTTCAAGGCAGATATGATGCAAGCCCGCGCCGCGCTTGGCGAGATACTTGGCGACGCCACTCGTGGTGTTGATCGGCGCGATCAGCTCAATTTTGCCATCTTGGAGCGGCAGAAAGGCGATCTCGACCTCCTCATCGGCAACGCGCTCCATCTTGCTCAGCGATAAGCCGAGCGCGTCGCGCCAGAAGGCGAGCGCTTGTGGAATATCTTCGACTACAATCGCCAGATGGTTCAGACGGAAGGTCATCAGCGCGCCCTGTGTACATCCAGCTCGTTCGTGTGCTGCTCGAGCAAGGCGATCGCCTCAGGCGTGATGAGCGAGCGCTGCACGAGCGTCGAGACAAACGGCAGATGTCGCTCTAGCCAAGCGAACAGGCGCGTGGTGAAGCCGCCAAACCAAATCTCTTGCTCGCCCTTGAGCAGCTCGTCAATGGTGTGTTCAGCGACGTAGTGCGGCGTATCCACGCTCAGTCCAATGCCGCGCACGTAGTCCTGAATCGCTGGCGGGAGCATATCTGTATCTGTGTAAGCAGGCAAGACCGTGACCACGCGTACGCCTGTGCCTTCCAACTGACGGCGCAGCGCGCTGGAGAAGGCGATCAGACCCGCTTTGGTGGCTGCATAGGCGGGCATGGAAGCGTTCGGCACAGCGCCGCCGACCGAGCAGACGTTCATGATCACGCCGCTGCGCTGCGCTAACATCGGCGTCAGGCACAAGCGTGCCAAGTTGATCGCGGCGGCGAGATTGGTGTTCGCCATCTCGCGCACGCGCTTTGGATCGTGATTTTGCAACATGCCTTGCACCACGACGCCTGCGTTGTTGATCAGAATATCAATCCGTCCGTAGCGTTCAAGCACAGCCTGCACCAAGTGCTCAAGCTGCGTGTCGTCGTTCACATCGGTAGGCACGCACAGCACATCAGCGGCATAGGTGGCAATCTCGGAGCGCACTTCTTCCAGCAGCTCAGCGCGGCGCGCCGCCAAGACCACACGCGCGCCGCGGCGCGCGAAGGCGAGCGCATAGGCGCGACCAATGCCCGACGACGCGCCCGTGATGATCACCACTGCCTGATTCAACACTAGCGGCGAGTGCTCAGGGCGTAGGTAGCGCACAAGCCAATACGCGGCAACACTCGCCGCGCTGCCCAGCAAAAACCAGCGGAAGCGCTTCATTCTAGCGACCGCCTTTCCTTCAGCGTTCCTTACGAGCAATGCACACTTGGTTCACGCCAAGCGCGAGCGGATTGAATGTGGTGCGCGTGACCACCTGCACCAGCGCAGGCAATCCGAAGAGCGCGAATTGCAATTTGGCAGGCAGGATAGGCAAGTACGGCACATCCCACAAGCCGTCGCCAAAGTGGCGCAGCACGCGGAAGCCTTGCCACGTCACCCAAGCGCGCCATTGAGCAGGCGGCTGCACATTGATGTGCGTTGGGTCTTTGCCGATGGCGTCCGTCTTAGGATTCTTGAAGCGCCGCAAGCTGTAGATCGGATTGGGCGTGGCGAACAGAAATAAGCCGCCCGGCTTCAGCAGGCGATGCACTTCGGCGATGGTGTGCTTCGGATCGGGCAGATGCTCTAACAAATGCAGCGCGACAACTGCGCTGAACGCGCCTGTCTCGAACATAGAGAGATCGTCAGCGTTCTGGACAAATACCTGCGCTTTGGGCGCGTTCAGCTTGGTCTGCTGGACGCTGTATTCGGCTATGTCAATGCCTATGCACGTGAAGTCATCCTGCAGCAAGCCGAGCAGATGCCCTAAGCCGCAGCCCAACTCTAAGAGCTTGCCGCCTTTTGGCGCAAAACGGCGCACCAGCGCTGCATAGTAGCGGCGAGCGAACCAGTACATGCTGAAGCGCCCGAGCGGACGGTCGGCGTAGTTGTAGCGCTGGAAATACTGCTCGCCGTACTCTTCAAGCGGCACTCGTGGCAGCGTATCCTTCTGCATCATGCGATTCTTTCCCGCCTTCTCTGTTCCTATGAAGGATTGTAGCACAGCGCCTGAACTGCCCAAAGTGCCGCCTTTAGGCTACAATTTATAGTACAGCATTCCAGCATTGAAGGGCGAGGCAGATTTTTGGCAACGCAAGCAGCGCTCCGCGAGAAATATCGGCGCATCAGCGCGAAATTGATCGCGCTCTATGGCAAACCTGAGTGGAAGCCGCGCTATGCACCCATAGATGAGCTGGTGGATTGCATCCTGAGCCAATCCACCACAGACGCCAATCGCGACCGCGCTTTTGCGGCGCTCAAGGCGCGCTTCCCTGATTGGGAGAGCGTGCGCGACGCGCCAACTGAGGCTGTCGTTGAGGCGATCCGTCCTGCAGGCCTGGCAAACCAAAAAGCGCCGCGCATTCAGAACGCGCTGCGCCATATCACGCGCGAGCGCGGCAGCCTCACGCTCGATTTCCTCGCCGAGATGGAAACGGAAGCCGCCAAAGCCTGGCTGACCGCCATTGATGGCGTCGGCCCGAAGACCGCCGCCATTGTGTTGTGCTTCGCCTTCGGCAAGCCCGCCTTCCCTGTGGATACGCACGTGTATCGCGTCAGCAAACGGCTCGGCTTGATCGGCGAGAAGGTCAGCGCAGAGGCGGCCCACGCCGAGCTGGAAGCGCTCATCCCGCCCGAAGAGTACTATCCTGCGCACTTGAATTTGATCGCGCACGGACGCGCCCTCTGCCGAGCGCGCAAGCCGCACTGCGAGCGCTGCCCGCTCACTGACGAGTGTCGTCACTTTCAAGCGAGTCAGCCGATTGCTGCGCAGGCAAGGCAGCGCACATCACCTGAGGGGATTGCACGATGACTCAAATGCCCAATCCGCGAGAGCTGGACGCTGCCCTAGCCGCTGCGCGTCAGACGCTCGCCATTTTGCGCGGCCAAGCGCAGAGCGGACGCATGGACGCCGCTTTCTTCGAAAATCGCTTGAAGAGCGTTGAAGAGGTGCTGGAAAAGCTGGCTGCAGAGCGCCAGAAGACGAGCCAACAGGCGCGCCTCGCAAAATTGTACGAAGTCAGCCGTGCCATCGGCTCGTCGCTCGACCTGCAGACTGTGCTAAATCAGGTGATGGACGCTATCATCGCGCTGACGGGCGCCGAGCGCGGCTTCCTGCTCATCCAAGATGACGACGGCAACCTGACCATCCCCGTCCGTCGCAATTTTGATCAAGAGACCATCGGCATGGAAGCTGTCTCGATCAGCCGCACGGTCACCAACCGCGTGCTGGAAAGCAATCAAGCGATCATCACCACCAACGCGCAAGAAGACCCGCGCTTCGCCAGCCAGGCGAGCGTTATAGCGCATGCGCTGCGCAGCATCATGGCGTGTCCGCTGCGCGTGCGCGGCAAAGTGATCGGCGTCGTCTACGTGGATAACCGCGTGCGCACCAATTTGTTCAACGAGCAAGACTTGGAATTGCTGGAGACCTTCGCGGCGCAAGCGGCGATCGCCATTGATAACGCACGACTGTTCAGCACCACTGATCAAGCGCTGAACGCGCGTGTGGAAGAGCTGACCATGCTGCAGCGCATGGATCGGCAGCTGAACGAGACGCTTGACCTGAACAATGCCTTGCGCGTCACGCTAGAATGGTCAAGTCGCGTCTGTCAGGCGCAAGATGCTGCGCTGTATCTGTTGGACGAACAGACAGGCGAGCCATATCTCGTGACGCATTCCGGCGCAGCCGAGCCGCCCGCCATTGAACGGAATCCCGCGCTGATCCAGCAGGTCATCGGCAGCCAAGCGCCGCTGGTGCATCAAGCTGAGCAGCAGTCTATCTTGCTAGTGCCGATTCGGCGTAGCGGGCGCGCTATCGGCGCGATTGTGATGACCGCTGAGCGCCCCAACGCCTTCAGCGCCGATCAGCAAGCATTGGTCAGCCGCATGGCGGATCGCGCTGCAATTGCCATTGAGAATGCACGGCTCTACGCCGCTGTGCAGGCAGCCAACAACGCCAAAACTGAGTTCATCGGCGTGGTCGCGCATGAACTCAAGATCCCGATGACCAGCATCAGCGGCTACGCTGACCTGATTCAGATGGCGGGTCCGGTCAATGAGAAGCAAGCCGCCTCCATCAGCACGATCAAAAATGCCGTGCAGCGCATGAAAGTCTTGGTGAGCGACCTGAACGATATCAGCCGCATTGAGACAGGCAACCTGCGCATTCAGCTGGCGGACGTGAGCGTCCCAGAGGTGATTGACGCCGTGCGTGAGAGCCTTGCCGCTGAGGTCGCGCGGCGCTCGCACACGCTCCACGTCGAGGTAGAGCCTGATCTGCCGCCTGTGCGCGCCGATAGCGACCGCCTCATCCAAGTGTTGCTGAACTTTGCCAGCAATGCTTACAAGTATACGCCTGATGGCGGCACGATTCGGCTGAGTGCCGTGCGCCAAGGCGAATACATCTCTTTCACTGTTGCCGATAATGGCATCGGCATGTCCGCTGAGCAGCTCGCCAAGCTCGGCACAAAGTTCTGGCGCGCCGATAACGGTCTCGGGCAGCCCGGCACAGGTCTCGGCTTCGCGATCGCGCGCAGCTTGATCGCGCTGATGAACGGCGACTTAAACGTGCAAAGCGCGCCGAATCGCGGCACAACGGTCACTTTCAGGCTGCCAATCGCGCATTGAACATGCAACACCTCTATCTCTCGCCGCACTTTGACGACGCGGCGTTCAGTTGTGGCGGTCAGATTGCCCAGTTGACGCGCAGCGGCGCTGCAGTGACCATTTACACGGTCATGGCGGGCGATCCGCCTGCAGGCTTCACGCCGACTGCGCTCACGGATAAGCTGCACGCGCGCTGGAAGCGCGGCATGGCGGCTGAGCAAGCGCTCGCCGCGCGGCGCGCTGAGGATCGAGAGGCGGCAACGCTGCTCGGCGCAGCGCTCGTCTTCGGCAACACTGCCGATGCCATTTATCGCATCGGCAATACGTCAGGCGCGGCGCTCTACACCACTTCAGAGGCAATCTTCGGCGAGGTGCACCCCGACGATCCCACCACCCCCGAAGCGCTTGAGCAAGATTTCCTCACTGCCTACCCGCACCTTGCGCCTGAAGTCGCGCTCTATGCACCGCTCGGCGTCGGTCATCACGTGGATCATCAGTTGGTGCGCGGCATGGCGTTGCGGCTTGCCGCGCGTTTCCGCCTGCGCAACGTCTACTTCTACGAGGATTTCCCTTACGCGCGCGATGGCGTCGCTGTGCGCTTGCGCGCCGTGAGCGAGCTAGAACACGCGATGCGCGCTCATCCTGAGCATTTTGGATTGCGCGCCGTGCCGCATAAGGTGGTGATCTGTCTCTTATACACATCT
>JAGHYP010000034.1 GCA_017743585.1 Chloroflexota bacterium | reverse complement strand
AGATGTGTATAAGAGACAGCTCTACAGGCGCATGGTGATGGAAGGCTTCGATATGAAGGGCGACTCGGCAGAGGCCTTCCTCGATGTGATGCTGGCGCTGCCCGAAGGTCGGCATGTGATAGCGTGGCTTGGCGATCAGCCGTGCGGGGCCGGCAGTCTGGCGCTGTGCGGCGGCGTGGCGGGCGTCTACAACGTGACCACGCTGCCTTTCGCGCGGCGGCGCGGCGTGGCGGCCGCCATGATGCGAGCGCTGCACGAGCGCGCGCGCGCCGAAGGCTATAGCGGCACGGCGCTCGCCGCCTCCAGGATGGGCGCGCCGCTCTATCGCAGGCTCGGCTACCAGCCTGACGGCTACCAACTGGCGTACGTCCCAATCGCGGAATATTCCTAGACGTGCCGTTGCATCCGCACCACAAAGTGCTGCCGATTCGAGGCGATGCGCTCGCCCACGAAGCGCTTGCTTGTGCCGCCTGTGTAATTTTGGCGGCGTCAATGAAGTTGCCGCCTGCCTCGGCGCGCGCCTTGAAGGTTCAACATGCCTCGTCCTTCGGGGCGACCCAGCCCTAAGTCTTCGCCGAAGGCATTGCCCCTAGCAGCTCCATCTCCGATGCGAGGAAATCTGTGAGGTAATCCGCCTGATCGCGACCTGTTTTGCTCTGGCACTTCCTAGCTTGGCGCGCCTTTGACAAGATTCGCGCGCCGATCTACCATTTGAGAGGCCTTTTCCGCTTGCAAACCGCACGAGAGGAACGCGTTGCTAGGCTGGGAGTGAGAAATTGGTCAGGAAAACGGACGTCAAGCGCACGAAGATCGTCGCGACCATTGGGCCGGCGTCTTCTGATGAGGGCGTGCTGCGCGCCATGATCCGCGCGGGCATGGATGTGGCGCGCATCAACTTCAGTCACGGCGATCACGAGACGCATGCGCGCAACATCGCCTTGATTCGCAGGCTCGCCGCTGAGGAGAACGCCGTGGTCGCCATCATGGGCGATCTGCAAAGGCCGAAAATTCGCTTGGGCAAGATCATCGGCGAGCCGATTCCGCTCCAAGTTGGCGAGACGCTCACGCTCACCTCGCGCCCGATGGACGCTGAAGCGGCCGCCGAGGCGGCGCGGCGGCGCGTTTTCCCGCTGCCGCACCCAGATTTCGTGCGCGACGTGCGTGCGGGGCATCGCTTGTTGCTGGATGACGGCACGCTGGAATTCAAGGTGCTGACGGCGACAAGCACTGATCTGTTCTGCGAAGTGATGGTGGAGGGCAAACTGCAATCGCGCAAGGGCGTGAGCGCGCCTGAGTCGCGCCTGACGCTCTCGGCGCTGACCGATAAAGATCGCGAAGATGTGAAATTTGCCCTTGAGCACAAGCTAGACTACATCGCCATGTCTTTTGTGCGTTCAGGCAAAGATTTGGACGAGCTGCGCTGGCTGTGCCGCTATTTGAACGCCGATGACGTGGCACTCATCGCCAAGATTGAAAAACGCGAGGCGCTCGAAGCCTTCGATGACATTTTGCGCGCTGCGGATGGCATCATGGTGGCGCGCGGCGATTTGGGGGTCGAAATCCCCCCTGAGGAAGTGCCGATCCACCAGAAGGAGATCATCAGGCGCTGCAACGAGGTCGGCAAGCCTGTCATCACTGCCACGCAGATGCTGCAATCCATGATAGACAATCCGCGCCCGACGCGCGCTGAAGCAAGCGACGTGGCAAACGCCATCTTCGACGGCACGGACGCAGTCATGCTGAGCGGCGAGACGGCCTCAGGCAAATTCCCTGTGACCGCTGTGGAGACGATGACAAACATCGCCGCGATCGCAGAGCGCGACTTTGATCGGGGCGCGCGCTCGGATCTGGTGGAACGCGCGCTCTCGGCGCTGGCAGAGGCGCGCCAGCTAGGCAACTTGGCAGGCGAGAGCTACGCTGTAGCAGTCAGCCGCACTGCTAGCATCCTAGCGGATGTCTTGAACGCCAAAGCGATCGTCACTACCACATGGACAGGCTCAACGGCGCGCCAAGTAGCGCGCACGCGCCCCAAGACGTGCATCCTGTGCGTGACGCCCAACGAGAAAACCTTCCAGCGCATGGCGCTCGTCTGGGGCGTGATGCCGGTATACGTCCCTGAGTTCAGCACAATTGATGAGATGGTGCAGACCGTCATGCGCACCTGCTATGAGCAGGGATTGGTGGAATTTGGGGATACGCTGGTGCTGGTCGCGGGCGTGCCCTTCGCGGCAGGCAGCCACGCCAACTTCATCAAGATACATCGCGTGGGCGAGCAAGGCGAAGTGCCGCAGACGCGCAATGCCGCTGATAAGCTCAGGGGCAGCTGAAAGTCGCGAGGCGCGGCGCTAGGAGCTATGCCTCATAAGCGTCCACTATAGCGAAGACGATCTCTCGTGCGAGCGCGTAGACTTTGCGCAGGGCATCAGCGCGTTCGGTCGTCAGGCGGCTTACCTCGATGACGCGCAGCATGGCATCCAAGACCAAGTCGGTGAAGGCGAAGACGCCCTCCACTGCCTCGCTCAGCTTCAAGCCTTGGTTGCGAATGGTCTCGCCATATTTCAGGCCCAGCTCGCGCGCTTCGATCAGCGCCTGCTCGGAAGACGAGCTGAGATAGCGCTGCATGATTTCCATCAGCCGCCGTCCGTACGCGCCAAGCACTTGGCGCGCTTGCGCATCCAGATGGCGATACCAACTCGCCTCGGCGAAGTGGCGCTCAGCGATCTCGAGACGCACGCGGCCAAGCGCGCTCTGCACCAAGACCTCTGCTTTGAGCGCGGCGCCCGATTGCTGAGCGCTCATCCAGCTCTCCAGATCGGCGACCCGAAAGCGCCGATGCCCGCCCGGCGTCCGCTGCGAAGGCAAGTGACCGTGATCTGCCCAATTGCGCACTGTGGCAGGATGCACGCCTAGAATTTTGGCTGCCTCGCTCAGGCTCACCCAAGTTGTGGTCTCTTCCGCGCCCATACTGCTGCCCCGATATGCTACCGGACGGCAGCTGAATTGTACGCTGAGCTGTTGCGCCTTGCAATATCAGCTCATCTGCGCTTGCCGAGCGAGCGCATGATGAGCGAGAGAAGCGGCGCCGCCTTTCGATCTAGCAAAAACGGCGCGCTCTGCACAGAAGTGTATTGGTCTCAGCGTGTGGCGCGCCTTGCCAAGACGCGGCGCGTCTGCAGCTGCCGATAGAAGAACAGGAACAGGACGCCGGGATAGACGAGTGCGTCGAGCAGCTTGCCCAGCGCGCCGCGCAACGGCGTGAGGTGAAATGTCACGTCGTCTGTGCAGACCGTGTTGCCATTGGGCAGCGCCTCGAAGGTGTGGCGATGTATCCAGAAGTGGAAAGGACTGCTCAGCGAGCGATCCACGAAGCCTGCGCATCGCTCGCCTTCGCGGTAGGGATTGAATTCGTCGTAGATAGCGTGCCACGTCGCGCCGAGCGGCTGAATGCCGAACAAGGCGAGGCGAAATTTGAGCGTGCTGCCTGCCTGCATCGGCTCATCTTTGGCGAGAATCTTGACGCGCAGCGGCGGCGGAGTCAGCACTTTCAGCGCGGTAGGATCGTCGTGAAAGCGCCACACTTCGCGCAAGGGCGCTTTCACTGCAAAGCGTTGTTTGAAATGCGCCATGCCTACCGAGCAGCCTTTCGCTGCGCGCTTGGGCGCGCTCTCGCGACGTTCAGCTGCGCTTCCAGATGGTTCACAAGCGCGCTGAAGATGCTGCGCAGCTCTGCGCCGAGATATTCGAAAGGAATTTGATCTTGCAAAGATGGCGACATTTGCAACGCGCGCCCGCCGCACGCACACCAGATCGGCCTGCCTTGATTGTCCATCGGGATGTTGAAATTCATCAGCTTGGCGGCGTTGGCGGGCTGATCGGTGTAGTACAGGATCGCTGAAGCGCGCATACCGTTCAAAGCGGGCTGCACGACGCTTGGCTCTAGCTCGTTGCCCAGATGCACCACTGACCAGCCGGCGCGGCGCAGCAGCAAGCCGATGATCAGCAGATCGGTCTCGTTTTGCTCGCCGGGGAAGCCGATGGTGACGATAGGACTCTGCGGGCGCAAGGCGCTTGGCGTTGTTTGGATCAAGTGCAGCAGGCGCTGCCGCGCGTAGTTCATCGCAAAGCGCTCAACCGTGATCGGCACTTCGCCGCGCGCGCGCCGATCGGCGATCAAGTGCAGCGCGCCGCGCAGCACATTAATTAACGTCGTCTCAAGCGTGTAGAGCGCAGCCGCTTCGTTGTATAACTGCTCGGCGTAGCGCTCGTCGAGCGCGGCGAGAGCATTGGCGAGATCGCGGCTGATCGACTCAGGCGAGCGCGGGCCGTTCGGGGGGGCAGGCATCTGCGTCTCCGGCACGCGCACTGTCGGGTCGATGCCGTTCACCAGCATATTGCTCAGCTGGCTGACCGCTTGCCCAATGCTGACGCCACTCTGAGTCTGCTGAATCAGCCAGAATAGGATAGCGATATCGCGTTCGGAATAGAGGCGGTAGCCATTCGCGTTACGGTTTGGGGTCGGCAAGCCATAGCGTCGTTCCCAAGCACGCAGCGTCGCCGCTGTGATGCCCGTGCGCTGGCAAACTGCCTTCACATTGTAGAGCGGCTCGTCCGAAAAAGACGATAAGAGCAGGGTTGGATTGGCCACCGAGACATCATCCTCGCGCTCAAAGCGCTTAAGATACCAATACTCCTCGCAACCTTCTAAATTGTTATACCAGACTGTAGAGGCTTTGGCAAAGTTTTTGTGATCGCTTTGTTCAATATGGCGCGTTTTTGCGTAAAATTTGCCATCCTCTGCTGCCTCGGCCCGCTGAATCAGCCCTTGAGCAAGCCTTTGCACGCCGCTAGAAGCTGATAGGCTCACCTTTGACTTCTGTGATCCTTATGAGAGAGTTGATGGCCGTGGAAACGTGGTACGCTGTGTACAGCGTGCGAGGGATACGCATCACAGAAGAAGCTGCTATGAAGTCCTTGATCCGCAATCGTCACTTTCTCATGCTTGATGTTTTTATCGTCCTTATCTCCACCATAGCAAGCTACAGCATACGCCTGGAGACGTTGAGCTTTGATGTGCAAACTTGGCAAGGAATTGTCTTCTACGCCTTGTTTGCAGTCGTTCTTGCGCGTGCCTCTTTTCTACGCATACGGCATGTACGCGCGCTATTGGGCAGCTGCAGGGCAGGCTGAGCTCACTTCGGCGGCTGCTGCTTGCTTTTCTTCCGCATTTTTGCTGATCGCATCCACCTTGCTCTTAACCTCGCTTTATCCTGAAGGCGCGCAGTACGTCCCGCGTTCCATCCCGTTCATCGAATCGGCATTGACCACACTGGCGGTAATTGCTGTGCGCTTTAGCGTCCGCTTGTACTATTCTCGGAAGCGGCGGGCGCGCTCGAGCTCCTCGCGACAGAACACGCTCATCATCGGCGCGGGGCAAACGGGCATTCAAGTCTTGGACGCGCTGCGCGCAAAAAGCGATCTAGCAGTCGTGGGTTTTTTAGATGACGATCCGCGCAAGGTCGGCACGCTTGTGCGCGGTGTGCGCGTCCTCGGCAAGCTCAGCGAGCTGAGTCAGCACGTGGCTGAATGGCAGGTCAAGCGCGTCATCATCGCCATTCCATCTGCTTCGGGCAAGATCATCCGCCGCATCACGGAACAATGCCGCTGCATCGGCATTGAGCCGCAGATCATGCCGAGCGTGTACGAACTGGCGCTCGGCAAGTTCAGCGTAGATAGATTGCGTCCGATTCAAATTGACGATCTGCTGCGGCGTTTGCCCGCGCACTTTGAGACAGCTGATATTCAACGTCAACTGGAGGGCAAGCGCGTGTTGATCACAGGCGCCGGCGGCTCGATTGGCACGGAGCTGGCGCGCCAAGTTGCGCGCTGGCAGCCCAGCGCGCTGATCCTGCTTGGGCATGGCGAAAACAGCCTGTTTGCCACCTCGCAGCGCCTGCGCGCCGAGTTTCCGAGCGTGCCGCAGCAGGTTGTGCTGGCGGATATTCGCAACAAAGGCGCTCTGCACAGCATTTTCTCCGCGCATCGCCCAGAGATCGTCTTCCGTGCAGCCGCGCACAAGCATGTGCCGATGCTTGAGACAAATGTCCTAGAGGCAGTGACGAACAATATCTACGGCACAAAGGTGTTGCTTGAGCTGTGCATTGCCTTCAATGTGCGGTGCATGGTCATGCTCTCAACCGATAAAGCAGTCCGCCCAAGCAGCGTGATGGGCATGACCAAACGCTGCGCCGAGCTATTGGTCTTGAATGCTGCGCAGCAGGCGCCGCGTCGCTTCGCAGTGGTGCGCTTTGGCAATGTGCTGGGCAGCCGCGGCAGCGTTGTGCCGATTTTTCGGCAACAGATCGCGAACGGCGGGCCGGGTCACTATCACCAGCTTTGAGATGCGCCGCTTCTTCATGAGCATCCCTGAAGCTGCGTCGCTCGTCTTGAAGGCGAGCGCGCTGAGCGACGCCGGCCCGCTCTTCGTGCTGAACATGGGCGAGCCTATCCGGGTGCTCGATCTGGCGCGCGATTTGATTCGGCTCAGCGGATTAGAGCCTGACCAAGATATCGAGATTGTTGAGACAGGCATCCGCGCGGGCGAAAAACTGTGCGAAGAGCTGTTCTGGCCGTATGAGCGGCATAGATTGGTCGAGTCATCTGCCATCTTCAGCGTCAGCCTCGCCGATCAAGGCGGTCAAGATTTCGTCCGCGAGGCTGCTGAACAGATCGAGGAGCTCTTAGCGACCATGTCCACAGCGCCTGAGGCAACTCTGCGAGACGCATTGGCTGCCATCGTGAACATGCCTTATCCGAGCGCCAACAAAGCCTCAAAGCATTCTGAGCAGGCTGCGCCGCACGCGCCATTGCTGCCCCACACAGCCTGAGGTTAAGATCGGCGCGGATAGCAAGAAGGACATGCCATGCAAAATCGGGTTTTTCAGCGCCGCGCGACGTTTCTGCCGTTTTCACCGCCTGCTATTTCAGAGGAAGAGATCGCGGCCGTTGTAGATACACTGCGCTCGGATTGGATCACGACCGGCCCGAAGACCAAGCAATTCGAGCAGCTCTTCGCTGAGTACATCGGCGCGCCTGCGGCCTTAGCGCTGAACTCTTGCACGGGCGGCTTGCACATCGCTTTGGCGGCGCTGGGCATTGGCGCGGGCGATGAGGTGATCACGACGCCGCTCACTTTCATTTGCTCCGCCAACGTGATCGAACACGTCGGCGCTGTGCCTATCCTAGCAGATGTTGAGCCAGAGACGCTGACGATCGATCCAGAACAGGTCGCGGCCAAGCTCACGCCGCGCACTAGGGCGATCATGCCCGTCCATTTTGCGGGGCATCCCGCTGAGATGCGCCCGCTTTGGGAGCTGGCAGCGCAGCATCGGATGGCTGTGATCGAGGATGCGGCGCATGCGCTACCCGCGAAGTACGAAGGGCGAGTGATTGGCACGCTAGGCGACTTCACTGCCTTCAGTTTCTATGCCACTAAGAACCTGACCACTGCTGAAGGCGGTATGCTGACAGGCGCGCCCGAGCGCATTGCCGAAGCGCGCCTTTGGAGCTTGCACGGCATGAACCGCGATGCATGGAAGCGCTACAGCAGCGAAGGCTCGTGGTACTACGAAGTGGTGGTGCCAGGCTTCAAATACAACATGACCGATATTCAAGCCGCTATTGGCATAGTGCAGCTGAAGCGCCTCGCCGCTTTTCAAGCGCGGCGGCGCGCTATCGTGGCGCAGTATCAAGCCGCGTTCAGCAACCTTGAGGCAGTCCAAGTGCCTACTGAGCGCGCCAATGTTGAGCATGCCTGGCACTTGTACACGCTGCGCCTGAATCTTGAGCAATTGCGCATCACGCGCGCGCAGTTCATCGAGGAACTCAGAGCGCGCAACATCGCCACCAGCGTGCATTTCATCCCCGTTCACCTGCATCCATACTACCGAAATCGCTACGGCTGGCGACCCGAGGATTTCCCTATCGCCTACCGCGAGTATCAACGGCTGATCTCCTTACCGCTGCATCCGCGCTTGAGCGACGCGGACGTGGCAGATGTGATCAACGCTGTGTATGATGTGGCAGCCGCTTTTCGGCGCTAGGTGCTATGGTCAAACGCCTTTTTGATGTGCTGGTCAGCGCTACGGCGCTTGTTTTGCTTTTGCCTCTCTTTCTTGGCGTGGCAATTGCGATCAAGCTCAGCTCGCCCGGCCCGGTTTTCTACCGCGCTGTGCGCGTCGGTCGGCATGGCGTGCCGTTCAAGCTCTACAAATTTCGCTCAATGGTGGTCGACGCGGATAAGATCGGCGCGGGCATCACCACTGCGCACGATCCGCGCATCACGCCGATTGGGCGCTTCCTGCGGCGGACCAAGCTCGATGAGCTGCCGCAGTTGATCAACGTGCTGCGCGGCGAGATGAGCCTTGTCGGGCTGCGTCCGGAAGACCCGCGCTATGTGGCGCTTTACACGGAGGCGCAACGGCGCGTGCTGCGCGTCCGTCCGGGCATGACGAGCCCTGCTTCCGTGCGCTATCGGGACGAGCAAGCGCTGCTCTCAGGCCCCGACTGGGAGACGCGCTACATTCAACAAATCATGCCCGACAAGTTGGCGATTGACTTACAGTACATAGAGCGCGCCACGCTGCTCAGCGATCTGGGCGTGCTATGGCAGACCTTCCTCGCCCTGTTTCGTTGAGGTCACTTTGTGAGCACGCTGACGCTAGAAGCGCACTTACGCCTGTTGTATCCCAATGAACGCGCGTTTCTGCGAGGGACGCAAGGGACGTTCTGGACGCGCCACGAGCGTTGGTCAATGTTGCGCGTGCCTGTCTTCGCGCTCAACACGCCAACGCAAGCCGAAGTGCGCCAAGCCTTGCGCCGTGCGCTTGTGGTGAGCTGCCTAGAGCTGCCAAGCGCGACGAAGCCTGCTAACACTGTGATCTACTTGTGCCGTCACCATGCCTGTGCACTAGAAAAATTGGCCGCCGCCATGCGCCGAAATGTGCGCCGCGGCACGGCGGCGCTCACCATCCAGCCGCTCTCGGCAGAGCACGTGCTCCAGCATGGCTACCCTGCTTACGCTGATACGCGGCGGCGCGCCGGCTTGAGCGACGCCGATAGACGCTCTTTTGAGCGGCGTTTCTCGGAGCGCGCGCGCTCGCCTGCCAATGTCTATCTAGGCGCATGGCTCGGCGAGCGGCTGATCGCTTTCCTCTCCATCACCGAAGTGGCAGACTGGGTGGAATTTGAGAGCCTGTTCTCCTGTACGGACGCTCTTAAGTATCGCCCGAACGATACGCTGCTCTATCACGCGCTGCGCCATTACTTGGTCGAGTCGCCGCGCGCATTGGTCAGTTACGGCGTTCGTTCAGTGCAAAGTTGGGCAGAAGAAGGTCTACATCAGTTCAAATTGAAAGTCGGCTTCGAAGCGCAGGCTGTGCATCGCGCTTTTGTGCTGCACCCAGCCTTGCGCCCCCATTGGCGAGCCGCTTCGGGCAGGCGCTGCTGCGGCGCTTGCTGAAGCATTTCCCAAAAAACCGGCCGCTGCGTAAGGCAGAAGGCTTGATCGCCACGCTGTCAGGCAGCGCGCTGCCGCTTCGAGAGAGATACGAGAGAGATAGGATGTAGCATCATGACGAGCTCAGCCCGTTGCTCGGCGTGTGGCAGCACAGATTCGTTTGAATTGCCAATTCGCTTCAGCCCATCCAACCGAAGCGAGCAGTGCTGGCGGCAGTGCAGGCGCTGTCGCGCCTTTTTCAGCACAGAGCCGTACGATCTGGCGGCTGAGATCAAGCACACGGAGCAAATGGCTTGGGGCGATAGTCAAACGGGCGTTCAGCTCAACGCATACAAGCAACGCTTGTATCGGACAAGCCTGAAACTGCTCGCCAAGCATTTGCCTGCGCCCGCGCGCCTCTTAGATGTCGGCTGTGCGTATGGTGGCTTCATGCAAGCAGCGCAAGAATTTGGCTATCAGGTCTGCGGATACGATATTGTGCCAGCAGCGGTCTCTTACGTGCGCTCGCTTGGTCTGGAAGCCTACCAGTGCCAATCGGCTGCAGCGCTCCCGGAACACGTCAAGCGGCCGTTTGACGGCGTGGTGTGCTTGGATGTGAACTGCTATTGGCACGATCAGCGCAGCGAGTTGGCTCATCTCAAAGCTGTGCTGCGTCAGGGCGGCTATTTGTTGATGCGCGTCGTTGATAAATCTTGGCTATTTGCGCTCGGCATCAGGCTCGCTATCCTGAATGCCGAGCTGGGCAAGCGATTGATGCGCGCCGCGACCAACGATCACCGTCACTCAATGCCTGTGCGCTCTCATCTCAGGTTGTTAGAAGAAATAGGCTATCGTGTTCTGTACGTCTCAGCTCGAGATGCTCTGCACAGCGACCGAGCGAAGCTCAGGGTGAAGCTGGCGTTCGAACTGGGGAATTTCGCTCAAAAGCTCTTTGGCGTATATCTGGCGCCGGGCGCGCTGATCCTAGCACAGGCTTTGTGAGCTGCGCACCAGGCAGATTTTTGCCGCTGTGCGTCATAGCCGCTTCAGGCTGATGATGGGCTCTTGCCCTAGAAGGATTCGCAAGCCGCTCAGATCGGGCAGGGCGAGCGCCTCGCTGAGCGCGGCGTCAATCGCGGCGCGCGTGGGATCGCGCTCCATCTCTGGGAAAGGCAAGAGCGGCTGATCGCAGAGCCGATCATACGCCTCGACCAGCTTATCCAGCTGCCACTCGGTCAACGAGCGCACGTCCAGCACAGGCAGCGCAGCCAGTGTCTGTTTTTTGAACTGCACCCAAGCGCCATGCGTCTCAATGCGATTCGCCAGCGCCATCAGGATGTGAAGAGTCCCATTCAACCAAAGCGCCAAGGCTTTCTCATGGCGTTCATCCTGACGGTTGAGTTGGAAGCCCCACCAAACGTTGGAGAGAGCAGGCTGAGAGAGACGCACTGCAAACAAACGTTGCGTGTTGAGCCGCATCCTTTCACTCAATAGCAGTTGTGAGCTGCGCGGCAACAGATTCTCCGGACAACCCAGCTGGGTTTTTGGCGCAGCAGTTGAGCGTGCCCTCAAATATTTGTTTGGCTTCTGCGCGATGCTGACCACCTGCCTAGAATCATGCCCCCAGAAGGCGCGATAGAGCGTCCTTCGCCTGCTCAGCTCAAAGGCGTTGTGAATGGCGCGTCTATCAGGGCCTAGATCGCCAAGCTCGCTCAAGCGGCAAAGGTTGAGCGCCGTGCGACGGCGCACGCCGGGTATCCAGAGCTCACCTCGCAATAGATCACGCGCTGTGCGGATGAGGTCAATTTGTGCGAAAGCGCAGGGTAGCATCCAATTCTCAGCTGCTACCTCATACGGCACAAGGCAGGTCGTCGCCATTTCAGTGTTGCCGTAGTAAATGCTCGTCTCACCCTGCCCGCCCACCAAGCTGACGTGATCTGTGCGCGCCACCACTTGCGCCACAGTCAAGGCTTCCAGCACAGTGCGGACGTTGCGATGCAGATTGATGGCGACCGTGCCCTGAAAATGCTCTTTGGCAAGCGGATTGCGCCGCAGGGTGAAGATAGTCGGATTGCCGTTGCCATTGCTGGGCAGGTCGTATAGGTCAGGGCGCTCGCCCTCAGGCATCCCTGATTCGTCATCTGTCACCTTGCGCGCGATCAGCAAGACCTCGCTGAGCGCTGTGCTATCCGAGAAATTCCACTGCTCAGGATCGTGGCTGACGATCAAATACTCAAGGCGATAGTGCTGGTTGATTAGCTGGCGCGTCTTTTCCCACGCCACGCCTGAGAGCAGCGCCTTCGGCAAGATCAGCGCGATGCGCCCGCCTTCTTTGATGTATGGATGCGCCACTGCCACGAAGACCGCGCCCAAGCCTGCTGTTGTGCTTGCCGATAAATTCCGTTGCTGGATCATGCGCTGCAGACGCCTTTGCATGCTGCTGCGCACATCCTCAGGCAGGCTGCCGAAGAGCAGGTTGCCGCCGACGCTGCGCACGAATGGCGGATTCATCACGCATAAATCCAGCTTGGGCAGCGGCGCGTAATAGGTGATAGTATCGCCGCTGCCCGTCACTTGGCGTGCGCTGCCGAATAAGTCCTGCGGCAACGCGATCTGGAAGGCGTTCCCGAACTCGATGCTGCCCAAGCGTAAGCCCTCGCCGCCGAGCGGCAGCGCGAACAGGTTCATCCGCCGAAAGGTCTGCTCAGGGGCGCGCAAGGCGAGCGTTGAAGCAGTTATGTGAATAGCAGAGGCAAGCACATCATAGCCGTACAGAATCTCTTCGGCGAGCGCCCTTTGCAGATCAGCGCGCCGCGATGCAACGCCTCGCTCGCTGCATGTGTTCACATGATTGTTGGTGATCGCATCGGCAGCCGCCATCAGCAGCGTGCCAGTGCCGCAGGCGAGATCGGCAACGCGAAACTGCCGTGCTTCATCGAAATTGCTCCAATCCACTCGCCAGCGCGCAGGATGGAGCGCCAATTTGAGCAGCAGCACGGCAGCGGGGATGCTGGTGTAGTACGTGCCAAGGAACTTCGCCTGTGAGAGCAGGCGATGATAGACGCGACCCATCAGGTCGTGCTGGAGCGCGGCGCGCATCCCTGCGATGCGCACTGCCGCCCGAATCAGCTTGTCGAAGAGTTCGACGATGACTGCCGTGCTTGAGAGCCTGAGGATGACCTGATGCGCGAGATAGAAAATCGGATAGTAGTCAATTTGCGTGTAGATGCCCTGCCAGATCTCTGAGAAGGTCAGCGTCGGCGTGCGCTCAGCGGCTGCGCTGTTCAAATTCTTGACGCTCTGCACGCTCTGCGAGAGCAGCTCTTGGAAGATCAGCGCGTTCAGCACGATCAAGCCCGCAATGCGCGCGACGCCCGCGTAGTGCGCTGTCTCCGAGACGGCAGCCGACCGCGAAAGCTCAACATCCTCAGCGTCTTCGTCCTCAGGCGCAACAACGCGCCTGCGCCGCCTCTTCGGCTGATATTTCATCTCCAGCACTTCGGCGATCTCAGGCAAGCGCGCCGAGAAATGCTGGATGACCACTTGCGCAAATTGCTCGACCGCACTCTCGATGATGGCGACCGCTTCGCTCACCTCGTCTTCGCGCAGCAAGTGATCGTAAGCGCGCTCCAGCATGTCCCTGAAGTCGCTCACCTTGCCTTCGACGAAACTCGCCTCAAGCGCTGAGGGAATCAGCACCACGAAGCGCAGCCGACTCTCGTGGATAGCGCGATGTAATTTCCTGAACGGCACGTTGCGCAACAGCGCAGGATACACCACGCCGATCGCGATATGCGCCAGACCCTCCTCGAGGCGGCGGCGCGCCGCGCGGTAGGCTTTCTCCTCAGGCTCAAGCAGATCGTCCACTTCGCCTTCGACCATCAGGCGCAAGCCGCGATAATCCAGGACGATATCCGGCAAGCGACGGCGCTCATCGGCGCGCAAGACGCTCTCAGGCGCCAGCGCGATGCCCTCAGCGTGCAGTATCTGAGCGAAAGCGATGTTGAGCGTCTCTTGGCGATATGTGCTGATCACAAGCATCTCTCCGCTGCTGTGCAGTTCGTTAGAACATTTTAGCGCATATTCTAGCACATCAAGAGCAGCAGCGCGCGCGAGGTGCGCACAAGCGGCGGCCCTGCTGACCCAATCGCCTAGGGGCGCAGTGAATCTAGGCGCGCGCGAGCGCGAAGGCGGCTGTCAAGAGCGCTTGAGCGTCTCCTTCTCTTTCAAGCGCGCCCTTCGCCCGAAGTCTTCCGCTGCCCGTTTGTGCAGAGTTGCAAGGCGATTAGGGCGCCTATGCCGCGTCCGCCGCGTTTGCCCGTCATCGCGCTGACGCCTTCGCCGACGCTGACGCCGTTGCCAACGCGCCCGAGTTTCTAGGCCTCCTGCGCCGCCGCTTGTGCTGACTCAGAGGGCGGCAGCGGCGAGACCAACACGCGATCCACGCGGTAGCCGTCCATATCCACCACCTCGAAGCGCAAGCCGTCTGCTTCGTGCAAGTCGCCGATCTGCGGAATGCGCCCGAACTGACTCATCAGGTAGCCGCCGAGCGTCTGATACTCGCGCTCTGATTCGGCGGGCAGACGCAGCGTCGGAAATAGCTCAGCGAACTCATCAATCGTCATCATCCCGTCAACCAGCCAAGAGCCGTCTTCGCGTTGCACAGCCTCAGGCTCAGCCGCCTCTTCCTCAAAATACTTGCCGCCGACGATCTCCGCCAAGACGTCGGCAATGGTCACCACGCCGCGCAAGCCGCCGTACTCGTCAATGATCAGCGCGATGTGCGTGTTGGCATCTCGAAAACGATTGAGCATCTCGAGCGCCGTGAGCGTCTCAGGCACGAAGAGCGGCGGCTGCAGGCACGCTGTCAGATCAAGCGGCTCACCGGCGAGCGCGCGCGCCAGCAAATCTTTGGCGCGCACCACGCCAATCACATTGTCAAGGCTGCCGCGCGCCACCGGGAAGCGCGATTTGCCGCTCTTGAGAAGCTTTTCGCGCACGGACTCAATCGGCTCGTTCACTTCGAACCACGTCACTTCGGTGCGAGGCGTCATCAGCGCGCCCACGCGCACATCGGCAAGCCGAAAGACGCCGTTCACCAGCTCGCGCTCGGTCTCTTCAAAAGTGCCCGTCTGCGCGCCTTGCGCGATCATCGCCTTGATCTCTTGTTCAGTGACCTCAGGCAACGCTGAAGGGCGCACGTTCAGCAGCTGCAATATCAAACTGGCCGAGCCATCTAAGAAGCGCACAAGCGGCGCCGCCACGCGCGAGAGCCAGCGCATCGGCGCAGCAACCTGCGAGACGATCCGCTCGGGATCGGTCAGCGCCAAGCGCTTCGGCACTAGCTCGCCGATGATCAGCGAGAGATAAGTGGTCAGCAGCACGATCAGGGCGAAGGCGAGCGGCTCGGCTGAAGATGCCAGCAGCGGCACGCCGCGCAATGGCTCTGCCAGCGAGCTTGCCAA
>JAGHYP010000033.1 GCA_017743585.1 Chloroflexota bacterium | reverse complement strand
TGCATGAAGCATCGATCACGACCTGAACGCGCTGCCCGACGTGCACTTGCGCGCGCGGGTCGACGCGCGCCACGAAAGTCTTGCCGCCTTCCTCGAGGTAGAGGATCTTCTCGTTGCCCATCTGCTCGACCACGTCCACATTCGCCTCGACAGGCGCTGCCAGAATGCGAGGCGGCGCATAGTTCGAGTCGTGAATCGATTCGGGGCGGATGCCGAAGATAACCCGTTCCCCGACGTAATCGCGGTAGCGCTGATAGCGCTCCTCTGGCACAGGCACCTTGTAGTGATTGCTGGTGATGACGTAGAGCTTGCCGTCCTCGCTGATCAGCTCTGAGTTCTCGAAGAAGTTCATCGAGGGGCTGCCGATGAAGCCTGCCACGAAGACGTTGGCGGGATGGTCGTAGAGGTTCTGCGGCGTGTCGATCTGTTGCAGCTCGCCGGCGTTCATCACCGCGATGCGCGTGCCCATTGTCATGGCTTCCACTTGGTCGTGCGTCACGTAGATGAAGGTTGTGCCGAGCCGCTGATGCAGCTTGCTGATGAAGGCGCGCGCTTCAACGCGCAGCTTGGCGTCCAGGTTGGAGAGCGGCTCATCCATCAGGAAGACCTGCGGCTCGCGCACAATGGCGCGCCCGACTGCTACGCGCTGACGCTGACCGCCTGAGAGCTGGCGCGGCTTGCGGTCGAGCAGGTGATCGATCATCAAGCTCCTAGCAGTCTCGCGCACGCGCCGATCGATTTCATCACGCGGCACCTTGCGCAGGCGCAAGCCAAACGCCATGTTCTCATAGACGGTCATGTGTGGATAGAGCGCATAGCTCTGGAAGACCATGGCTATATCGCGGTCTTTCGGCGGAACATTGTTGACGAGGCGGTCGCCGATCCAGATCTCGCCCTCTGAAATCTCTTCTAGCCCTGCCAGCATGCGCAGGCTGGTTGTCTTGCCACAGCCCGACGGACCAACGAGGACGAGGAACTCCTTATCCGCCACCTCAATGTTGAGGTTTTTCACTGCGACTACGTCGCCAGGATAACGCTTGTAAACGTTTCGGAACGATACGCTTGCCACTGAAACCTCCAAGAATTGTGTTGTCTGAACGCGCTCAACGGGCGCACACAGTGTGCCTTTGACTGTACATTATGCCATTGTTCGCAAAATCTCACAACAAATTGCCCAGATATGCGCTGAAAGTTGTTCAATTTGCTGATCAAGTGGCAAATCAAATGCCAAACCAGCTCATCAGCTTCATGACGATGCTCATGTTGCGCTCTACCTTCACTTTGCCCGACATGAACGCCATCATCGGGTTCAGCTCGCCGCCCACGATCTTCATCAGGTCGCTTGCCTCGGCCCGCAAGATAGCGTCCGCCTCAGCAGGCGGCGCGCCTTCGCCGGTATCCAACGCGCCCTGATGCACCCTCAGCCAAAAACTTCCGCCGCCTTCGCCGCCTAGCTCAAAGGCGACCAGCCCGCTATCGGCGCGCGCTTTCTCGGCATCAAAACGCTCGCGCAGCTTCTCAATAAGTTCACTGATGTTGCTGAACATTGCTTTTCCATCCCCTTCGCTGTCGTCGGGTAGCCAACTCAGAGAGAGTATAACGCTTTTTCGCCATCCTCGCTTGTCAATTCGCTCGCTGAGCGCTAGGCTTATGCCGTTCACGTCGCTCGAAATCAGGACGCACGCCTATGACCGACCAGCCTGAGCAGACTGCTCCGCCCCCTGAGCATGACGCCGAAGCAGCGCCGCTCGCTCAGCCTGAGCGCCCGTCCAGCGCGCCGCCTGAGCTTTACGATCCGAGTTTGGCAGAGCTTCTAGGGCACTTGTTGCGCGCGCCGCGCCGCACGCTTGAGCGCGTACGCGCCGTCCTCTACGAGCTGCCCGAAGATCGCCTCGCCTCTGTTGACCGCGCGCACAGCGCAGCTATTTCAGCCGAGAGGCCTGAAGATAACGCAGTGCGCAGCTCGTGCTTCGAGGCGCTCTTCACGCCAACCTTGCCTATCACGCGCGCGCAAGCGTTCTTGGCAGGCGGCTTGGCGCTCCTGACCGTGCTTGCCTTCATTGGCTCGGCGGATTTGCAATCGGTCGAGGCGCGGCGCAGCCTTGACTTGCCTTTCGGCGGCGCGCTATTGCTGATCGTGATGGTTATGGCGGCTGTGCTCGCCGCTGTGAACAACCTCGGCTTGCCTCTGCAGCGCCTTGCGCCATTGCAGCTGCCTGCGACGCCGTCTCCTGCCGTCGCTTACCAGACGCCGATGGATCGCTTCCTAGCAGCGCACGGCTTGCGGCTCGTCCTAGCTTTCATCGGCATTTTGGGCAGTCTTGGCGCGTGGTTTTTCAACGCCAACAACCGGTTCACAGCGCTTGGCGCGGCGGCCTGGCTGCTCAGCATCGCGGCGTGGATCGGCGTCTTCCTGCCGAGAACACAAAACGAGCGCTGGATAGAGCGCATCCAAGCATGGCGCGCAGGCTTGAGCAGTGCGTTTCGCCTGCGTTGGTCGTGGACTTTTGCGCTGTTAGCGGCGATCTTGCTCTTGGGCGCTTGGCTGCGCCTGAGCGACCTGAGCCTTTATCTGCCCGATATGACGAGTGATCACGTAGAAAAAGCGCTCGACGCGCAAAAGGTGCTAGACGGGGATCGCTCTATCTTCTTCCCGAACAATGGCGGACGCGAAGCCTTCCAGATGTACTTCATCGCCTTGCTGCATCAGGTGACAGGCATCCCGATCAGCTTCGAGCTGATCAAGCTGGCGAGCGGGCTGGAAGGTCTATTGACGATCCTGATCGCCTATTGGCTTGGACGCGCCATGTACGGCGATGAAAGCCGGCAGCTCGGCAATTTGGTCGGCTTGCTGATGGCGGCGTTTGTGGCGGTCAGCTATTGGCACATCATGCTCTCGCGGCTTGGGCTGCGCGTCGTGCTGACGCCGTTGCTGGTGATGCTGCTGCTGATCTTTTTAGCGCGCGCCGTGCGCCACAATCGGCGCGGCGATTGGATCCTCAGCGGCGTGCTGCTCGGCGCGGGCTTGTACTTCTATCAAGCAGTGCGCATTGTGCCGCTTTTGGTGATCTTCGCGTTCTTGCTGGCTATCGCATTGCGCGCGCGCAACGGACGCGCGCTGCGCGCCTACGTCCTCAACTTCACGGCGCTCGTCGTGGTCGCTTTTGCCGTTTTCGTGCCGCTGGCGCGCTACCTCTACGACTATCCTGAGTTTTTCCTAGAGCGCACAACAGGGCGGATTTTTGGCGAGGATATCATCGAGATTCGCAACAGCAAAGGCGAGGTGATCGGCAAGCGCGCCGCGCTGGTCGAGGATCGGATCGCCGCTCTTCAACGGAACTTGACCGTGCTGGGCGAGACGCTGCGCCGCTCGCTGCTGATGTTCAACCATCGCGGCGATACGGCTTGGATCACGGGCGATCCTGATGGCTCGCCGCAGCTCGATCCGTACACGGGCGCGTTCTTCGTGCTAGGGCTCGGCATGATCTTCGGGCGGATGCTACAGCGGCGCGATCCTGCCGAATGGCTGCTGCCGTTCGGCATCTTGATCCTGATCCTGCCCTCGGCGCTCGCGATTGCCTTCATCATCGAAGTGCCGAGCGCCACGCGCGCCAGCGGCGCCTTAGCTGTGGTCTACCTGATCGCCGCCTTCGGCATGGCGGCGACTGTGATCGGGGTAGCGCAGGGGATGCCGCGTTTGTGGCTGCGGCGCGCTGTTTATGCGATTGCAGCTTTGGTCGTGCTGATCAGCGCAGCGATCAACTATGAGCGCTACTTTGTGGACGCTATGCGCGATTATCGCAACTCCACCTTTCCGTATCGGCAAGCAGGGGCGATCATGCGCGGCTTTGCCGAGAGCACGGGCGCTTACGGCAATGTTTTCATGGTCGCCTTCCCGTATTGGTGGGATCATCGCGCGCTGGCGATTGAGGCGGGTGTGCCGAAGTGGAATAACGGCGTGCTGCGCGAGGATGTGGTTGAGCGAATTCTCAACGCTTTGCGCAGCAACATCGGCACGCCTTTTGAAATGCGTCCTGATCGGCAGATGCTCTTCTTCTTCAATCCGCAAGACGAGAAGTTGGTGGAAGAGCTCTCGCCTGTTTTCCCGAACGGCGTGGTGATCAGGGTTGCAGCGTACAAGCGCGAGCGCGACTTCAATCTATACGTTGTGCCGCCGTTGGGCTGCGCTTGGATGCAGAAGAGTCTTGGGCGCATCGGCAACTATTGCGCAGATGGCCTTGAGTGAAAGCCTGAATGAAAGGCTTGCAGCGTGTGGAATCGGTTAGAAATGCTCGGAGCTGACTGGTGCGTTCGGCGGGGCTGACATAACACCTGAGAGTGTGTTGGAACGGCAGCGCTGTGCGCTTGCGCCGCGTCCTATTGCGCTGTGCCTTGAAGACGTCGCCTCTGGCGTCGCCACTGTGAACGCCGATGGCATGCTCACTGCTAGCTTCACCATCCCCGCGACGATCAGCGGCGTGCCGTTGCGTGGTGACTCATTCTCAATCTTGGTGCGAGCGCGCGGCTCAGGCTGCTGCGGCTTCAACTTTGTGACCAATCCGCGTCTGTAGGCGATGCAGTTGTTCATAGCGACCACCAACACGGGCAAGTTGCACGAGTACCAACGCCTGTTGGCAGATTTGCCTGTGACGCTGCGCTCACTGGCAGATTTGCCGCAAGGCCTGCTTGAGGTAGACGAGACAGGAACGACTTTTGAGGAGAATGCACTGCTCAAAGCGCGCGCCTATAGCGCACAGCTTGGTCAAGCTGTACTGGCGGACGACTCAGGCCTAGTGGTGGACGCACTGGACGGCGCGCCGGGTGTGCGTTCAGCGCGCTATGCGCCAACGGCTGAGGCGCGCAATGCGAAATTATTGGCTGCGCTGAAGGATGTGCCTCTCGAGCGGCGCACGGCGCGCTTCATCTGCGTGGCGGCGGTCGTCGTGCCATACCCAGATGGCGCGCTGACAGCTGCAGCGGAAGGTCGGCTAGAAGGTCGCATTGCATTCGAGCCGCGCGGCACCAACGGCTTTGGCTACGATCCGATTTTTCTCTTGCCTGACGGGCGCACCGTGGCGGAGCTCACGCCCGCTGAGAAGGACGCGATCAGCCATCGCGGCAAGGCGATCGCCAGACTGAAGCCGATTCTGTTGACCATGCTGCGCACGGCTTGGCAAGGCGACTAAGCGTCTTCGCCCTGCAGCTCGCGCCTGAAGTCCACAAAGCGGTAGCCGACGCCGCGCTCGGTCAGAATGTACTTCGGATGTGCAGGGTCTTCCTCGATCTTCTCGCGCAGGTAGTTGACGTACAGCCTGACGTAGTGCGTCTCATCGCGATATTCGTAGCCCCAGACCTTGGCGAGGATTTGCTCGTGCGTGACTGTCCAGCCGGCGTTTTCGATCAAGTGATAGAGCAGGCGAAATTCTGTCGGGCGCAGCTTGATCAGCTCGCCGTTGACGATCACGGCGCGGCGGTTGAAATCCACGCTGAGCCGATCGTCTATCTTTAGAATGGCGCGCTCAGGTGTGGCGGCAGCGCTCTCGGCGCGGCGCAGCACAGCGCGAATGCGGCTGGAAAGCTCGCGCGGGCTGAACGGCTTGGTGATGTAATCGTCAGCGCCCAGCTCCAAGCCTTTGACCTTGTCATCTTCCTCGCCTTTAGCAGTGAGCATGATGACGGGCAAGTTGGAGAACTCGCGCAGCATCCGCAGCGTCTCAAAGCCATCTAAGTTTGGCATCATCACATCCAGCAGCACGATATCAGGCAGCTGGGTGCGGATCGCTTCGAGCGCGCGGATGCCGTCGGTCGCCTCGATGACTTGGAAGCCTTCTAGCTCAAGGTTCATGCGGATGAAGCCGATCATGCGCGGCTCGTCGTCCACCACCAGCACGCGCAAGCGCTCGCGCGGCGCTGAGGGCGTCTTACCGCTCGAAGGGAGCTTACCTGCCATGACTCACACCTTTGCTCAGGCTCAGTCGCGGAAGGGCAGCAGCGACGGACCTTCGTCACTGGGCATCAATTCGATGAAGCTGATGCGCGTCATCGGAAAGATGACCGTGGTGACTTCGGGCAGGATATTTTGATAATCCTTGCCATCGCGCGTGCGCGGATTGCGCCCGATGATGAGCGTGTCAGTCGGCGATGGCAGCTCATCCACATCGAGCAAGAGTGGCGGATCGCTAACAAAGTGTATGTAGAGCGTGTAAGCCATGCGTAAGCCTTCCTCAGCTGTTGATCTTGAAGTGAATGTAGCAGACCAGCTTGCCGAACCGAACTTCATCGCCGTCGCGCAGCACGCGCGGCTGATTCGGGATCAGGCGCTGTCCGTTGAGGTACGTGCCGTTCGTACTGCCCAGATCAACCAACATGAGCGTATCCTCGCCGCGCCTGATGGCGGCGTGAATGCGCGAGACGCCGTTCTCGTAAGCGCCATAAGGCGCCAAGTCTACAGTCGGCACGGAAGAATTGCTGCCGTCATAGCGCCCGATGATGGTCTCTTGTTGCGGCACGATCTCAATAAGCGAAGGATGGTCGCGAATTTGCAGCACAATGCTCGCTGATCGGTTGAAGCGCGCTGTTCCCCAGCCGCCCTTGGCGCTCAGGTCGCCCATCCCAGCGGGCAACTCCTTGGTCAAAGAGGCAGCGCGTTGCTCAGTATGCTCAGTATAAAGCATCTGCCCACACTCTTCGCAAAAAAGGACGCCTTCGCGGTTGCTATGCATGCAATACGGGCAAATTTTCATGAGCGCTCCTCTCGGAGTTACTCGCCCGAAGGCAGCAAGAGACGCCGCGTGCCATATTTCAGCGCCTTATGCCCTTCGTCTGAGATCGCGCGTGTGCTGGCGATACGGCGTGCCTCTGCCATTGCGATGCTCGCCAGCTCAGTTTGGCCGCTCTCCAGCAAGCGCGTCGCCACAGTCTCCAGCAAGCGCGTCGCTTTGCGGATATCGCCTTGCGCTGCCGCTTCAGTTGCTTTTTGCTGGATGCGGTGGAGCGTCAACTTGCTGAGCGCATCCAAAATCGCGCGCGGCTTCTCTTCGGCAGGTGGATGTTTCATCACCTCGGTTGAGACATCTGCCACCACCTGATAGCTAGTGTGATTGTTCCACACAATATCGCCGCTCGCCACAATGCGCAGTAGGCTGCGGCGGCCTTCTTCAGCGATGGGCGGCAGCTGCAAAGTGAGGATGACCGCCGTGTTCAGCCGCATCAGCACCTGCCCGATCAAGATCGGATCGGTCTCGCAAGAGAGCGGCTGCGCGCTTGGTGCAAGGCGAAAGGCATTTTCCACGATGATATCAGGATCAGGCGCGAGCGAGAGCGTGACGCGCTCGGCGACGGCCTGCCCAAGTGAGCGCAGGCGCTCCTCCAAAAAGCGCTGCACTACGCTCGGCGAGTTGATGTAATACGAACTGCCGCCAGTGGTGCTTGCCAAGCGGTCTAAAAAGACATCATTCCATTCCTCGCCGATGCCCATAGCGCTGATGCCGATGCCTTCAGCAGCGCAACGCTCAGCGAGCGCAATGCTATCCTGCTCATCGCCATAAGTGCGCCCGTCTGTGATCAAGATGATGTGATTGGCGAAGTTTTTGCCCGCGTAGCGGCAGTTCTGCTCGTAGGCTGCTTGCAACCCCTGATAAATCTCTGTGCCGCCGCCTGCCTGCACAGTGGTGACGAGCACCTTGGCGGCATTTTTATCGGTCAGCGGCGCCGCGCTCACCAACACCTCGGCGCGGTCGCTGAAAGCGATCACGGATAAAACATCTTTGGCGGAGAGCTGGTCAATCAGGCGATGGGCAGCCATTTTGGTGCGCTCAAGGCGCACGCCGTTCATCGAAGTGCTGCGGTCGATCACCAGCGTCAAGTTCAGGGGCGTGTGCGTGGCCGTGATCGTCGGGTCAGGTACCAGCTCAACGAGCAGGTAGAGGACTTGGTTTTCGTCCAAGACAGGGATGATGCGCGAGCTGGGCATCACCTTGATGGTGAAATAAGGCCTCTGAGGCAATAACTCAGCACGCTTGGCATCGTACCTAGCGCGCTCCTTTGGATCGCTCAGCACGTTATAGGCGGCCGCGATCTCTCGGAACTGGCTGGCGGCGCCGGGGTGCGCGTTGACATCAGGATGCAGGCGACGGGCGGCAGCGCGATAAGCTTGGCGGATCTCTTCCTCAGGCGCTTCAGGCGGCACACCTAGCACAGCATACAGGTCTTGCATACGCGCATCCCTATCCGCTTCGGCTCACCCGAAGGTGCTTTGCATCAACTAGGAATCTGAACGAGAATTACTGTGATATTATCGCTGCCGCCTTTCTCGTTAGCAAGCTCGACCAGCTGGTCGCAGGCAGCTTGGGGCGTCACAGCGCTGCTCACAATTTGCCGAATGCGCTCTTCGTCCACCATGTTCCACAGACCGTCGCTGCACAGCAGCAACCGCGAGCCATCTTCAAGTGGTTTCATGAAGCTATCCACCTCGAGGCTTTTGGTCTGGCCGATGGCGCGGTACAGCACGTTGCGATGTGGATGCACAGCCGCTTCATCAGGCGTCAGATGTTCAAGATCGATCAAGCGCTGCACAAGCGAGTGATCTTTGGTGAGCTGGACAATACTATCTTGTGTGATGTAATAAGCGCGGCTATCTCCGACGTGCGCGAGATAAGCAATCTTGCCGTGCACAACTGCCGCAGTGACCGTTGTGCCGCCTTCAGGCGTCTCACGCGCCACTGCCTCGTTCGCCTTCTCAAGCGCTGCCGTCAGAATCTCGCCGACGTAAAGGTCATCGTCATCGGAAAAGCGCTTCAGATAGAAGTTTTGTAGCACGTGCTGGCTGATCGTGCGCACAGCCGTGGCCGAAGCGCGCGCGCCATCTTCATGCCCGCCCATGCCATCAGCCACCACGAAAAGACCGAAATCAGGCAACGTTTGAGCGCCTTGTTGTGTGCTGAGCAGCGCGAGGGACGCGTCTTGATTATTCGGGCGCACCATGCCTTTGTGGCTGGTCAAGCCGTAGGTGAGATGCTTGCTCGGCGGCGCCACAAACGGCATGTGGCTCGATAAACCTTCCCGCGTTGGTTCCAGCTGTTCGGGTGAGAGCTTGGCGGTGGCCAAGTTGGCTGATGAAGGCTCTTGCTCAGCTGCTGTTGCGCTCGCTTCAGGTTCTGGAGGCGCTGAGCGGCTTTGGGCGGACTCTGACTCGGAATGCGCGTTGAAGAGACGGCGCAGAAAGCCCATGACGATCACTTCACCTTGCCTTTTTGCTAGAGATTGAACGCATACAAATGCTTATCGGTTGATCCAATGCACACAACGCTTGGATTCTCTGAGATGACGGCTGAGGAAGTGATCGGACCGCCCGTCTCGTATTTCCAGCGCTGCTGCCCCTTGCGCGTCTCCACGCTGTAGACGCATCCATCGCCGCTGCCGAAGTATAGCGCGCCTTCAGCGAAGGCGGGCGTGCCGACAATTTGCCCTTCCGTAGTGAACTTCCAGAGTGGTGGACGACTTGAGCCAAGCTCCAGCGCGTAGAGTGTGTTATCGCCGCAGCCGACGTAGACGCTCTTGCCGACGATCAGCGGCGAGCCGATGATATGCCCGCCTAAGCGCTGCCGCCAAACGCCCCAGCCATTCTGAAGATCAACGCCGTACAAATGCGAGTCCATGCAGCCGAAATAGACAACGCCCTCGTGTACCACGGGCGAAGAGTAGATAGGGCGTCTCGGCTTGTTGAAGCGCCATTTGAAGGTGCTACCTAAGTCCACGCAGATCACTTCGCCTGCTTCTGTAGCGACAACGACGAAGTTCTCATACACGCACGGGCGGCTGCGAATCGGCGCGCCGCATTCGAACTTCCACGCCAAATTGCGGCTGAGCGCGTTAAAGCGCAAAGCGAAGAGCAAGCCGCCATCGTTGCCGAAGAAAAGCACGCCATGCCGCACCACAGGCGACGAACGAATGGCTCTGTTGGTCTCAAAATGCCATGCCAACTTGCCCGTGCGCGTATCAACCGCGTAAAGTTTGCCATCTTCCGAGCCAAACAGGACTAGGTTTTCTTCAGAGACGACAGCAGGCGTGGTGGCGATGCCGCCTTCTGTGGCGAACTTCCAGCGGAACTTACCATCTTGCGCGTTGATCGCATACAGGTTGTTGTCGTAGGCGCCAACGTAGACCACGCCGTCTTTGATGGCAGGCGTGCCGCGAATCTCATCTTCGCACTGGAACTTCCAAAGCAGCTGGCTGGCGTGCAGCTCGGCGCTGCCGCCCCAAGCGATCGTGCTTACGCCTGCGCCACCTGCGCTTGGCGCTGCGCCGAGCGGCGGCAAAGCAGCCGATTCTGGCATCCGCAAGCTGCGGTCAAGCGCCTCGAGCGCCGCCTTCATCTCTGCCACGCTCTGGAAGCGCGCCTCTGGGTTGTATTCAAGGGCGCGCATCACGATCTGCACCAAGCCATCTGGCACTTTGGGATTGTACTGCTTGATCGGGCGGTCTTTGAAGCTGAATTGCGGCTCAAGGCGCGGGTCTTTGCGCGTCAAGATGTGATGCAGCGTCGCGCCGAGCGAGTAGATATCGCTGAGTGGCGTCGCCCTGCCGCGATATTGCTCAGGCGGCGCATAGCCTTCCGTGCCAATTTGCGTCACAGCAGGCTTATCTTCTTGGAACTTGCGCGCGATACCGAAGTCGACTAGGCGTACTTTGCCGCGCTCATCGATCATGATGTTGGAAGGCTTCAGGTCGCGGAAGATGATCGGCGGCGTCTGGCTGTGCAGGTAGTGCAACACATCGCAAATTTCAATCGCCCATCGGATGACCACCTCCACTGGCACAAAATCGGCGAGCGTGGAGAGATACGCCTCAAGGTCTTTGCCTTGAATGTATTCCATCACCAAGTAGACGCGATCTTGTAGGACGAAACGATCTATGATCTGCGGAATCGCAGGATGCTTGAGCGTGGCCAGGATGCTGATCTCGCGCTCAAACTGCTCCAGCATGATCTGGCGCTGATGAGGGTCAGTCAGCGTGCTTCGCATTTCCTTGACCGCCACGTTGCGCACTACGTTAGGGAAGTTCCTGTCACGCGCCAAGTAGACCATGCCCATACCGCCCACACCCAAAACAGCCGTGATGTGGTAGCGGTTGTTGAGCGTCTTGCCAACTGCGCTTTCGCCGCTTGGCATATGGCGCGTTTGTGGGAATTTCTGCGTCTCGACCATAGATCGTCACACTATCATGCCAAAATTCTGGATTGGAAAAGGCGCGTCACAGTGCTAACGTTGGGCAAGCAAGTTTCTGACAACTCAATTGATACGCGAGAGAGTGGGTCACCTAATACTAGGCGCGCTTGATGGCGCAGTTGTACGCACGTGCTTTTGCTCTCTCACATTGTCAGCGTATCACGGCACGCTACAATCTGTCAAGCTTGTCAATTGTACATCAGGCTGGACGTATACACAATCTGCTCGGAACGCTCGTTGGATGATGCACACGCAGGCGCTCTCGCTCTATTTGCACGTGCCGTTTTGTAAAACGCGCTGTACCTATTGCGCCTTCAACACTTACACCAATGCTGAGGCGTATTTACCCGTGTATGTAGCTGCGCTCTGTAACGAGCTGCGCTGGCTCGGTCACGTGACGCAACAGCCTATTCACACGATCTTCTTCGGCGGCGGCACGCCGAGCCTGCTCAGCCCATCACAAATCGCTGACATTCTGCAAACTTGTCGCGCCGCTTTTCAGATCTCGCCTGAGGCAGAGATCACGCTTGAGGTCAATCCGTTCAGCGCGAGCGAGGCCTATTTCGAGCAAGTGCGCGCTGCAGGCGTCAATCGGCTCAGCATCGGAATGCAGAGCGTCCATCGCAGCGAGCTGCGCCTGATGGCGCGCAATCACGACGTAGACGCCGTGCCGCGCACAGTGCGCGCCGCGCGCGCTGCAGGCTTTGAGAACATCAATCTTGATCTGATCTTCGGGCTGCCCTACCAAACGCTCGCTATGTGGCTGGAGAGCTTGCAGGCGGCGCTCGCGCTGCAGCCGCAACATCTCTCGCTTTACGCGCTTGAGCTAGAGAGCGGCACTGCTATGACTCGCGACGTGGAGCGCGGGCGGCTGCCGCTGCCGGATGACGAGCTGGCGGCTGAGATGTACGAAGCAGCCGATGAACTTCTGACGCAACACGGCTTGTTGCAATATGAGATCAGCAATTGGGCGCGCTCGGGCTGGGAATGCCGCCATAACTTGCAATACTGGCGCAACCTGCCTTATCTAGGCGTTGGTGCAGGCGCGCACGGCTACGCAGATAGCATCCGTTACGCGGTCGTGCGTCCGATCCCGCGCTACATCGCATTGGCAAGCGCGCAAGATGCACCGTTGCCATTTCCGTTCACAGCTTCTGTTGAGTGGCACGAGCGCATCGACGCGCAAACTGCCATGCTAGAGCATCTTTTCACAGGACTGCGCTTGGTGCGGCAAGGCGTGCGCGACTCCGAGTTCAGGGCGCGCTTCGGTATCGCGCTCTCAGAGGTCTTTGGCGAGCCGCTTGCCAAGTTGCGCGCGCAAGGCCTGCTGCAGCACGAGGGCGACACTTGGCGCTTGAGCCGCTCGGCGCGCCTGATCTCGAATCGCGTCTTCGCCGCTCTGCTCTAGCCGCGCCGTGTCGCCGCCTGAATGACCGCTTGCTTGTAGGCGAAGTAGCGCTCGGTCAGGCTCACTTTCAGCGTGTGCGGATTCTCTAGGCGGCGGCTCTCCAAGCGTATGGTGCGCGCGCGTTGCTGCGCGTAGGCTTTCACCTCGTGCAGGCTCGGCGGCGTGTAGACGAGCTTGCCCTGCACAAAAATCGGCACGTGCAACGTCTCGACCTGATCGAAGTCGCGGTACAGCGTCTGTTGATTCGGATTGGCGGGGTTGATGCCGATGAACGGTCGCTTGGGCTCGATCTCTTCATCAGGCAGCGCGATGATATCAGCGACCAAAAAGCCGTTGCGCAGCAGCCTGACCACTTTTTTGAAGCCTGGATTGGTCATCTTCTCAGGTTGCGCCGAGACCTTCACGCGCGGCTGCCATGTGCCGTCAGGCTCCTGCACGCTCACTAGTTTGTAGACGCCGCCGAGCGAAGATTGACTGCCGCCTGTGATCAACTCCGTGCCGACTCCGAAGACCAGCCGGTCAATGACCGCCTCTGCCGAAATCTTGCCGACCTCTGCGCCAATCTGCAGGCTGATCTCGCGCAGGTAGCCTTCGTCGCGCACGCTGCGCCGAATCTCGTTGTGGATCAGCGCGATGCTGCGCTCGTTGAGGTCGTTGCTCAGCACGATGCGCATCTCGGGCAGGTTGGCGCGCTCGAACAGCACATGCGCCACGATTGACCAATAGACCAAGTCCCCCGAGTCGATGCGCACGCCGCGCGCTTGCTTGCCTTGCGCTTGCATCTCTTGCGCCACGCGGATCGCGTTTTGCAGCCCTTGGTAAACATCGTAGGTATCCACAAGGAACAACGCCGAGTTCGGGAAAACTTGCGCGTAGCGCTCAAAGGCGCTCAGCTCATCAGGGAAAAACATGACGTAGCTGTGCGCGTGCGTGCCTGCTACTGGGATGCCGTATAGAAAGCCTGCCAGCACATTGCTCGTGGCATCAGCGCCGCCGATATACGCAGCGCGCGAGGCAGTCAGCGCGCCATCGGCGCCTTGCGCGCGGCGCAGGCCGAATTCCAGCACGCTCTTCTCTTCCGCGTTGAACTTGACGTGCGCCGCTTTGGTCGCGATTAAAGTCGGGAAGTTGATCAGGTTCAGCAAAGCTGACTCAATGACTTGCGCTTCTTCTAGCGCCGCCGTCACGCGCAGGCCATAAACGCCCGGCAGCAGCACCTCGCCCTCGCGCATCGACTCAAGGTCGCCCGTGAAGCGCAAGCCGCGCAAATGCGTCAAGAAATCCTCATCGAATGTGTTCAGTGAGCGCAGGTAAGCGATGTGTTCCTCGCTGAAAGCGAAGGTCTGCAGATAATGAATCAGGTCGTGCAAGCCGACGAAGATGGCGTACAAGCCGCCGAAAGGCGCGCTGCGATAGAAATATTCAAAGGCGACCTGCCGCCGGTGCTGCCCGGTCTTGTAATAGGCCGAGAGCATGGTCAGCTGATAAAAATCGGTCAGCAAGGCGTTCACGAACGGATTCGCGATCTGCATGCGGGGACTCCGTTTTCTCCCAATCTGCCCAGAGATTGATTATTGATGCTTCAGGTGCGCACAATCAAGCGCCAAAGCTCTTGTCGGTTGACATTCGAGGCTGAGTCGGGCATAGTTATGCGCTTGTGTGCAACTCTAGTCAATCTAGGGCAGGGGATGCTATGCGAGATCAAGACCTCAGCCAACCGCGCACGCCGCGCCAGTTCCTCAGGCTTTATCTGACAGGTTTAGCGATAGGCGCCGCCGATGTTGTGCCGGGCGTCTCAGGCGGCACAATGGCGTTCATCCTAGGCGTTTATAGCACATTGCTGAACGCGATCAAATCTTTCAACTTCAAAGCCTTGCGGCTGCTCTTGAGCGCCCGAATTGGCGAGCTGCTGCGGCATATCTCATTTTTCTTCCTTTTGGCGCTCGGCGCGGGCATCTTGACGGCTGTGCTGGCGCTGGCGAACGCGCTGGGCAACGCACTGGAGCAACAGCCGACGCTGGTCTACGCTTTTTTTGGCGGCTTGATCGCGGCCTCGATCATCTCAGTGACGCTGATGCTGCGCTGGAATCTGATGGCGGCGCTCGCGCTGATCGTCGGCGCGCTGTTCGCCTATTGGCTGGTGGCGCTGCCTGAGCTTGCCGATGCCGATCACTCGTTCCCCACGCTCTTCTTCAGCGGCGCGGTCGCCATCTGCGCGATGATCCTGCCCGGCATCTCAGGCTCGTTCATCTTGCTCATCTTGGGGCAGTATAAGTTTGTGCTGGACGCTGTGCGCGCGCTCGATTTTGACAGCGTGGCAGCGGTCGCGCTCGGCGCTCTGGTCGGCATCTTGGCGTTCTCGCGGCTGCTCAGTTGGCTGCTCAAGCGCTACTACACAACGACAGTCGCCGCGTTAGTCGGCTTTATGATCGGCTCTTTGCGGCGCATCTGGATCGAGGGCGAGCGCGGCTTGAGCAAGCTCGGCGCGCTCGGCGCGGGCGAGATCGCGCTGATCGTCGGCTTGTTCATCGCCGGCTTTGTGCTGGTCAGCTTCATTGATCATCTGCAATCAGGGCGCAATCCGCTCTTTGTGCGCTTGTGGCGCGCTCAGCCGAAAGAAGCAGCCTGAAAATCGGGCGGCGCGAAGCCGCCTTTCTCACGCCGCGCCGAACATC
>JAGHYP010000032.1 GCA_017743585.1 Chloroflexota bacterium | reverse complement strand
GCGTCGCCACGCAAGGGCGCGACCTGCACGGCTTGCACTGCCGACTCTTCAAATGGCTGCTGCACATCGCTCACAAGGCGATACGAGGCAAAGTTGCCCGTCACGCGCCCGCCGACCACCACGCGGTATGTGCCGCTCTCCGCTGCGCGTGCGCCGAAGATGCTCAGCCCTTGTGCCTGGCTTGTCTCGCCGCGCGCTGCAGCGATCACCACGCCGCTTGGGCTGAGGACGAAGAGATCGGGCTGCCACGAGGCGGGCGTCAGGTTCTCCAGCCGGGCGCTGATGAGCGACTCGGCCGGCGCCGCGACCTCCCAGATAGATAAGCCATTCTCGCGCGTGGCGACGCCTTTGACAGGCTGCTTGGGGCGCAATACGCCGCCCTCGGCATCTTCCACGCGCAAGGTGTAGCCAATTGGCGCCTTGCGCTCTATCTGCGAGGAGAGATCGAAGACTGCGATCCGATAGCGCCCTGTCTGCGGCAGCAGCACGTTTTGCAGCACGGCGCCGCGCTCAGCGCGGCTGGCGCTCGCGGCGAGGATCGTGCCGTCAGGGCGCAAGATCGCCAAGCCGAGCGTATCGGTATTGGCGCGCGGCGCAGCGCGCACTGTGATGGCTTGATCGGCTTCGGCATCCAGCCAGCGCGATTGCACCTCGCCGCGCGGCAGGCTGTCTTGAATTGGCGCGTTGAAAGTCACCGCGCCGCGGTCGCGCAGCGCGCCAAAGCGCGCGAAGAGCGCGTTGTTCGCGCCTATCTGCTTGAGCAGCACGCTATAGCGGAAGCGCTGTGCCGTAGGCGCGCGCAACTCCACGCTGTACGCGCCTGTGGCGGGCAGAGTGAAGACCTGCTCCAAGCCGATGCCAAGCGCGCCGCTGAAGAGCGGCAGCTCGTTCGGAATGCCGACCGTCACGCTCACTTCGAGCGCGTCGCCGAAGGGCTCCGCTTGGGCGCTGAGCGCCAGCACATCGCCCGCCGTGCCGATGAAAAACCACTGCGAGGCGCTTGGCAATTCGGCATAGCGCATCCTGCCATACTGCAGCACATTGGGCAGCTCAGCGCGCGCCGCCAAGCGATAGGCCGAGAGCGCGAAATCGGCAGCTGCCCGCGCCTCATAGCTCGGCGCGCTCACCTCGACCAACGCCATGCGCTCCGTCGGCAAGCTGAGCGCGATATCCAGCGGACTCAAGCCTTGGTACGCTCCGAGCAGCGCGCCGCTTGTGTTGAATAGGCGCACTGACGCCAAGCGATTGGCGCCGTCCAAGTCGAGGCGCAACGCCAGCGCGCCGCTTAGCTCCAGACGGTAGACAGCGCGCGGCTGCTCTTCGGTCAGCCTGCCTTCCACTGTGCGCCCGATGGACAAGATGGTGTTCTGCGCAGCTGTGCCGGGGCTGCGCAGATCAAGTGTCAAGCGGTATGTGCCGCTGGTGCGCCCGCCGCGACCGTCGCCACCACCTGCACGGCGCGCCACGATCCGATACTCGCCATCAAACGGCAGCTGATAGGCGAGGATGCCCGCGTCTAAGCCGCCGCTCGCCGAGTCGTTCGCGCGCAGCACGTCGCCCAGCGGCGAGAGCAGGACGAGGAATGGGTCGAGGTCGCCGCTGAGCACCTGCATTCGGATATCCACAACCGAGCCACTGCTCGCCTCAAAGCGCCAGATTTGACGAGGGACTGCCCTATCAAGCGCACCTTCCACAGGCACGCCGAAGCGAATGGTGCCAGCTTGCTCCTGACGGATAGGCGTAGCCGTGCCGCCTTGCGCGGCAACCCGCGGCACATCGCCCTGCGCAAGCGCTGCGAGCGCGACCAAAGCGACTAAGCCGAGATAAGCGGCGCTGAGTGGGCGGCGCGTTCTGCTCATGGCGCGTATTCATTCATTCCACGTTGCGCACTCAATCATACCATGCGCCAAATGTTCAGAAAACTGGGCAAAGCGCAGCGGATTCATCTCGTAGCTTTGCGGGAAGGTCGCTTCAGTGTGCGGCTTAAGCCGGGCGCGAGCGCCACTGGTCGCGCCCGTTAAAAACTGTGCTATGATCGCGACATTAGGAAGGCGATCTTGGGCGATCTTGGACGATCTTGCGTGAGAGGCGCTCGATGCTATGGTTGCTGTGACCAGTGAGAAAGTCCCAACTGACCTAGAGCCAATCTTCAGGAGTCGACCGAATCTCTCGCCTGAGGAGCGCGCTCTGGTGCAGCGTGCTTATCACTTTGCGGCTGAGGCGCACCGCGATGCGAAGCGCGAAGGCGGCGAGCCATTCATCACGCATCCTGTGGCGGTGGCGCAGATTCTCGCCGATCTGCGCCTTGACACGCCAACGCTCGCCGCTGCGCTGCTGCACGACGTGGTGGAAGACGTTGAAGGCATCGAGATCGAGCATATCGAGCGCGATTTTGGCGCAGAAGTTGCGCGGCTGGTGGATGGCGTCACCAAGCTGAAAAAACTGCCGACCAGCACTGAGGCGATGAAGAGCGGCAAAGCCGGCGACCGCGAAGCCGAGACGCTGCGCAAGATTTTCCTCTCCATGAATAACGACATCCGCGTGGTGCTGATCAAGCTGGCAGATCGCTTGCACAACATGCGCACGCTCGGCCATCTGCCGCCTGAGCGCCAGATCAAAAAGGCGCGCGAGACGCTGGATATCTTCGCGCCGCTTGCGAATCGCCTCGGCATTTGGCAGATCAAGTGGGAGCTAGAAGACCTGAGCTTCCGCTACCTGAATCCTGAGAAATACCGCGAGATTGCAACGCAGCTTGCCGCGCGCCGCGCCGAGCGCGAAGCCTACCTAGAGACGGTCAAGGCGCGCTTGGCGAAAGAGATCAGCGCGCTCGGCATCCCGAACGTGCATATCAGTGCGCGCCCCAAACACATTTACAGCATCTATCGCAAAATGGAGCGCAAGCGTATTCCGTTCGACCAGGTCTACGATATTCACGCGCTGCGCGTGATCGTGCCCGAGAAGGTGCAATGCTATCAAGTGCTTGGCGTCGTCCACAGCATTTGGCGTCCTGTGCCGGGCGAATTCGACGATTACATCGCCGCGCCGAAGAATAACTTCTATCAGAGTTTGCACACGGCAGTCGTGGATGACCAGGGCAAGACGATTGAAGTGCAAATTCGCACGCCTGAGATGCACGAACAGGCTGAATATGGCATCGCTGCGCATTGGCGCTACAAAGAAGGCGCAGCGCACGATAAAGCCTTCGAGGAGCATCTACGCTATTTGCGCCAGCTGATCGAGGCGGCCACTGAGGGCGTGAGTCCTGCTGATGCGCAAGAGTTCGTCAGCGTGATGCGCTCGGATGTCTTCCAGAATCGCGTGTACGTCTTCACGCCCAAAGGCGATGTGATTGACTTGCCGAGCGGCGCGACGCCGATTGACTTCGCCTATTACATCCACACTGATGTTGGACATCGCTGCCGCGGCGCGCGCGTCAACGGCGTGCAGGTCAGCCTTGACTATCGGCTGAAGTCAGGCGATCGCGTCGAGATCATCACTGGCAAGCGCGCCAGCCCAAGTTTGGATTGGCTCAATCCGAGCTTAGGCTACATCCGAACGTCGCGCGCGCGCAGCAAGATAAAAGCATGGTTCAAGCGCGTTGGGCGCGAGAACAACATTGCGCTTGGTCGCGAAGTGGTAGATCGCGAGCTGCGCCGCTTGGGGCTATCCACCAAGCCGCGCGAGGAAGTGGCAGCGCTGTTCGGCTTCGCCAAAGTGGACGATTTTCTCGCTGCGGTTGGCTACGGCGATATCAGCGCGCCGAGCATCGCCACCAAAGTGTTGGAAGCCGACCGAAAAGCGCAGCGCGAAGCAGCCGCCGAGCCGCTCGCGCCGAGCGCTGAGGCGCCGACGCGCCCCGTCAACGCTTCGGCGGGCATAGATATCATGGGCGATTCGGGCATGCTGATCACGCTCGCGCGCTGTTGCAACCCTGTGCGCGGCGATCCAATTGTTGGCTATATCACGCGCGGCAAGGGGGTCACGGTTCATCGCGCTGATTGCCCGAATGTGATCAACAGCTTGGAGTCCGAGCGCTTCATCAACGTGAATTGGGGTAGTTCAGTGGAGCGCGCCTACCCCGTGCCGATCGTCATCACAGCTTACGACCGCGAGGGTTTGCTGCGCGATATCGGCGCTGTCGCAGCGAATGAGAGCATCAATATCGCTGAGCTGCACGTGCAGACGCGCAATAGCATCGCCTCGATCACCTTGACAATGGAGCTGGAAAGCCTAGATCAGCTCTCGCGCGTGTTGGCTAAAATTGAGATGCTGCCGAACGTAATCGAAGCGCGCCGTCGCGTGGTGTGAGATGAGTCAGCTGATGCAAACACAAGGCATCGCTAACGAGCGAACGCAGCGTGAAGCGCTCATGACTGCGCAGCAACGCGCGCTGGCGCGCAAACGCTTGCGCGCTGATCAGAACGGCGTGATGTTGGCAGGCCTTCTGCTCGCCATTGGCGGCTGGTGGTCGCTGGCGCGGCTGGTGGAGAGCGTGCCGCCACTTGCTTTTCCGCGCTGGCTCTTTTTCATCCTGCTGTATCTCGCCGTGACAGGCAGCGCATTGCCGTTCATCGGCTATCTGCATCGGCGCTTTAGCCGCTCCAATCCGCCGAGCGGCGGCGTGATCCTGCGGCAGGGCATGTGGTTCGGTTTGTTAGCAGTCACTTTGGCGTGGCTGCAAATGACCCGCGCCCTGACTCTGGCGAGCGCAGTCTTTTTGATCCTCGCCGTGCTGGTCATCGAGACGTTTTTGCGGCTGCGGGAGCGCGCCCTCTAGCGCGCCTTTGCCTTGCGCTTGGCTTCCAAGCGGCGCATTTGCACGTTCAGCAGGAATGCCTGCACTGCGTCGCGCGCCTTGCCGACCGTGCGCTTGGCGAGGCGCCCGAGCGAGAGCCACGAGTGCGCCAAACTGACCTCGCCGCTGCCCAGCAGCACCACTGCGCTTGCCCAGGTCAAGCCCGCGCCAAAAGCGCACAAGACCACCTTATCGCCGACCCTGCACTTGCCTTCTTCAATCGCCTCGACTAGCGCCAGAGGCACGGAAGCAGCCGATGTGTTGCCGTATTTTTGCAGGTTGATCATGAATTTATCGAGCGGTTGATGCATCATGCGCGCCGCTGTCTCGATGATGCGCAGGTTCGCTTGGTGCGGGATGAACAGCGCGATATCTTCGGGCAACAAGCCCGCCTTATCCATCACGCGCTTCATCGAGCTGGCGAGCGTGCGCGTGGCGAACTTGAAGACCTCAGGGCCGTTCATCTTGATGTAACCGAGCCGCTCTTTGACCAGCCGGTCGCCGTATTTGCTGATCGGCATGACCGAGCCTGCGCCCGGCACGTACAGGTGCTCAGCGCCGCTGCCATCTGAGCCAAGTTCGTAGGTGATCACGCCGGCAGGCTCTTCGCTGGGCTGCAGGACGACCGCCGCCGAGGCGTCGCCGAATAGCACGCACGTGGTGCGGTCTGTGTAATCCACGCCGTAGGAGACCAAATCAGTTCCGATCACCAGAATGTTATCCATCGTGCCTGCTTGGATGAACTGGGTTGCTGTCACCAGCGCGTAGACCCAGCCCGAGCAGCCCGAGGTGATCTGAAAGGCGCCGCAGCGCGCGCCCAGCTTGTGCTGCACAATCGTCGCCACGCCCGGCACGAGGTAATCGGGCGAGGAGCAGGCGACGATGATCAGGTCGAGGTCTTTGGCGGCGAGGCCCGCCATCTCAAGGGCGGGCAAGGCGGATTTGACCGAAAAATCTGAGGCTTGCTCATTTTCGCCGCGGATGCGGCGCTCTTTGATGCCCGTGCGCGTGGTGATCCACTCATCGGAGGTGTCCACCATTTTCTCGAGGTCAGCGTTGGTCAGCACGCGCTCGGGGACGTATTTCCCCCAGCCGGTAATTTTTGCGTAACGTTCAGGCATACTGAGCTTACGTTCCTTTGGGCGTGAGATGCGAGAATCACCCGGCCGCTGTGAGCGAGAGATCAGGGTCTTTGCCGCGCTCGCGGCGCTGCGCGCGCAGCAGTAGCTCTAACACGTGGCGGCCAGCGAGCAACGCCAAGCCTGCGGTCAGCGTCAAGCCGCCGATGCGCGCCACCAACTTGTAGCGCTTGGGCAGCCGCTGCCAACCGATGAGCAGCGCAGGTCTCGCGGGCGCTTGAGCGAGTAGCTCTGCGCGCAGGCGTGCCACAAATGCCGCGTCAGGCGTCACAGGCCTCAGCCCTTCGCGCAGACGGCCGGCGAGGAGCATCAAGCTGTGCGCTTCGGCGCGCTCGGCCTCAGAGAGACCTTCAGCGGGAAGGGCGAACGGCACGCCGCGAATCAGTGCATCGGCATGAGCAGCCAACCAATCTTCAAGCGCGCTGTTCGGCGCTTCGGGCAGTTCGTCATCCGAAAATGGTCTCACCTGTGTCTCACTCCTTTTAGCGGCGCTTTCCCTTGCGCGGCTTCTCCGCTTGTGCTTGTGTCTGTTCCGCCATGCTGCCGAGCTGCTCCCGCAACGCCAGCAAAGTACGATGGTAGAGCGATTTGATAGCGCCTTCGCTTCGATTCATGATCACGCCGATCTCTTGATTGGAGAGCTGATCCACAAATTTAAGGATCAGCAGCTGCTGGCGCTCTTCGGGCAAGGCGCGCACGGCTTGGATCAGGCGCTCAATCTCGTCCCGCAATTCGGCGCTCGTCTCTGGCATTTCGCTGCGCAGGCGCGCCGCCACAAATTCATCCAACGGGATCACCTTATGGCGGCTGCGGTCGCGGTGCCAATTCGCTACTAGGTTGTGAGCGATACGATACAGCCACGCCTGAAACGGCACGCCGCGCTCTACATAGCCTTTGATGTGCGCCATAGCGCGATGAAAAACGCGCGCTGTTAGGTCTTCGGCGTCTTCATGGTTGCCTGTGCGATAGTAGATGTAGTTGTAGACTTTCTGCACATAGCGCTCGTAAAGCACGCCAAAGGCGGCAGGATCAGTGCGCGCTCGCGCCACAAGCGTTGCGTCATCCTGATGCGCCCACTCCTCAGCGTTTGGAACACTCATCCCTATACAACACCTTTTGATGCTGAGCGTTACGCGACGGTGTGCCGAGTATAGCAGCGCCGCGAGGCTCGGGCAGGTTCTCTGAAGTCGCGATCACCTGTTTTGAGCCGGTCAATTTCCGAACGTGCGGCAAATCTGCGGATCAGCCTGTCAGAAGTGTGCCCCAGCGCAATCGAGTATCTGCATTTTCAGATCGCGGCCGCTCACTTCCGCCAAACTCAGGATGCCCAAGACGGCGCGTAGAAGCGACATTAGTCGAATCAAACTGCCTTTCTGCGAAATAGCCCCGAATTATAGCCGACCGCCTCACAAGACGGGACATAGCCGCCTCTCATAACTGTTGATACGCGCGGATCGCTCGCTCCTCGCCGAAAGCGCGCGCTCGATGCGTTTTCGATGTGTATTCCGTATTCATCAAGGCGCTGAATGCATATCAAGAGTCTTAAAAGAGATCTAAAGCGTTCTTAGACTTACGTTAGCAGCTCTTTAAATGAAAGTTTCTACAATCTCGCGTGGTGATCGAAGCAACCCGAGAGGCCGACGATCACTTGAGCATCGGTTGAGTTGGAGGAGGCGGAAAAATGAAACGCTTCATCGGTTTCGCTCTGGCGCTGGCGCTACTCGCAGCAGTTGCCGTGCCGCTCGTCAGCAATGCGCAGACGCCGAAGACGGGCAACGTGATCTTCTTCCACCCTGATGGCTCGGGCTTGAACCACTGGTCAGCCGCGCGCATTTACTGGAAAGGCCCAGACGGCACGTTGGAGTGGGATCAGCTGCCCTTCATGACGGTCTATCGCGGTCATATGGCTGATCGTCTGGCTGGCACCAGCAATGGCGGCGCGACCACGCACGCCTTCGGCTATAAGGTGGAAGGCGGCGGCAGCTTCGGCATGGATGGCGACCGCGAGAAGGCGCGCCCATTCCTGAGCTTATCGGGCTACCCAGGCAGCATCATGCGCGAAGCGCGCAACAACGGCCATCCAGTTGGCGTGGTGAACGACGGACAGGCTGCCGAGCCGGGCACTGCAGCTTTCTTGGCTGAAGTTAGCAACCGCGACGAGTTCGAAGAGATCGTGCGCCAGATGCTGCAGGGTCGTCCTGGCTTCGATGAGAAGGACGAGAAGCCTGACGTGATCCTGAGCGGCGGCGAGATGTACTTCATGCCCGAAGGCACGCCCAAGTGCGAAGGCGAGATCAAGCCGGATTGCTACGTTCATGAGGATCCAATCAGCGGTCGCGGCCCGCAGCGCAAGGACGGCTTGAATCTGATTCAGTACGCCGTGGATAACGGCTACACGGTCATCCGCACGCGCGCTGAGTTCGATAAGCTGCTGGCAGACCTGAAGGCGGATAGGGACCTCGCGCCGCGCGTGCTGGGTCTATTCGCTGCGGAGGACATCTTCAACGATGTGCCTGAAGAGCGCATAGTCGCAGCGGGCTTGCTCAAGGAAGGCGTGGCTGAGGATGACCAAGAGGGCCGCCTGATTGTGTACGGCGGCAAGCAAGGCACGCCCAGCTTCAACCCGCCGACAGTAGCCGAGATGACTGAGATGGCGCTGATCATCCTCGAGCGCCGCAGCGCGAAGGCAGGCAAGCCTTTCTTGGCAATCATCGAGACTGAAGGCGTGGATAACTTCGGCAACAGCAGCAACGCGATTGGCACGCTGATTGCGCTCAAGCACACTGACGAAGCGCTCGGCATCGCGCGCGCCTTCCAGTCGCGTGTGCCAGACACCTTGATCCTGACCGCTGCGGATAGCGACGCAAACGGCATGCAGCTTCTCTCGCCGCCGCCCACCAAGCGTCCATCGGGCGTGGTGACTGGTATCACTGGCAATCCCACTGACTCAACAGCGGAAGGCTTCAACAACTTCGTGGATGGCATCGAAGGACGCAGCACGAAGCCGTTCGTTGCCGCGCCGGATGCTTACGGCAAACGCCTGAGCTTCGCCATCGCTTGGGTGGGCATCGCCGACCCTGCTGGCGGTATCCTCAGCCGTGCGCAAGGTCTGAACGCCGAGCTGCTGCAGACCAAATTCAGCAGCAGGTTCGACAACACGGATGTCTACCGCTTGATGTACCAGACGCTCTTCGGGCGCGAGCTGGAGAGCTCCATCGGCAAGCGCGGACCTGACCGCAAGTAATCGCGCTCACTCAACAGGCTCGGCTCAGTGAGCTGAGCCTGTTTGATTCGTGTGACGGTAGCGGCGCGCGCGCTCAGGTTTCCCCCACATGATCTTGCCTGGCACAAGGCGCACGGTCAGCGGGGCATGGACTGCGATCTGGCAGGAAAGGCGCGGATAGCCGAGGGCGGCGCCAATTCGGTCGTGCCAGTGTTGCGGCGCAGGCTGCTGCCCTTCAATCCAGACGCCGCACGTGGCGCACAAGCCGCGCCCGCCGCAGTTGACGCGCCGCGAGAGCTTGCCGTGCGGGGAGAGACCAGCAGCCAAGAGCGCCTGCCGTAAGTTCGCGCCATCGCTCACTTCCAATGTTAGCGTCTGATCGTCTGTGATAACGGTCACTTTGTGCGTGATCGGCTCAGCCATAGAGCGCCCCTTCACGCTCAACTGCATCAGGCACAAACAAGTCGCGCGCGCGCAAATCTACCACCAGCACTGCTGCGCCCGCCTGCGCTGCGCGCTCGTAGAAGCGCCAGACGAGCGGCAATGCCTCGCGCAGATGGCGCAACTGCTTGTTCAGGTAGCCCAGAAAACGCGGATCGCGGACGCTGACGGCAAAGTGCCGCGCAGCGCGCTCTGGATCGGCGCCGAACACCTTGCGCGCCGCGCTCAAGTGCAGCTGAACGCCTTCGGGCGCTTGGCTGCACAGGAACAACGGCGACGGGAACGGCGCGCCGTCGCTCGGCAAGTTCACTTCCAGCAAGCTGAGCGCGTGCGCCTGCACTTCGGATAGGATCAACGTCTCAGCGGCGGCAGCGCGCCCTGCTTGGTCGAGCTGTGAGGCGACAGCGCGCGCGCCGTCGTAGTCATATTCTTCGGGCAGATCGAACCAGTAGCCGCGCGCGCGCGGACTGAGCAAGTCTGCCTCGTGGAGCGCGATCAGCGGCGCTAGGCTCTCAAAGGTCTGTGGATTCAAGCGATGGTATGCTAAGCCCATTGTGTTTCCTCTTCGCTCAGGGTGCGTTGTTGGCGCTTGCCAGACAAGGCGCGGCCTGATTTTCAGAAGATTCAGTGGCGACAAGGCGATAGCGTACGCTCTCGTGAAGTCCTCGCTTCGCTGAAAGCCATTCCCTTGCGCGATGCGACGGCTATAACCTCTGCCGGTCGGTTGATAGCGCTCAACTCGGCTCGATTCAGCTTGATTCAGCTCGCTATCCTCGTCTTCGCCGCGCTCAGATTATAAGAGCAAAGGCAGTTGTGCTACAATGAAAGGCTGAAAGGCAGGCTGCCACAGATGGACGCGGCGACAGAGGCGCCCAACTTTGCGGAATTGCGCGCTGCGATGGTGCGCGAGCAGCTCATGGCGCGCAACATCACCGATCAGCGCGTGCTGGATGCAATGGGGCGCCTCGAGCGCGAGCGATTCGTGCCAGAGGCCTACCAAGCGCACGCCTATGCGGATTGCCCGCTGCCAATTGGCGAAGGGCAGACGATCAGTCAGCCGTACATCGTGGCGTACATGCTGCAATTGCTGGCGCTGCGCGGCACAGAGCGCGTGCTGGAGATCGGCACAGGCTCAGGCTATCAGACGGCGTTGCTGTGCCTGCTGGCTGCGGAAGTGGTCAGCATCGAGCGGCTTGCCACGCTCAGCGCGCAGGCTGCTGAGCGGCTTGCAGCGCTGCGCTTCACCAATTTTCACCTGATCGTGGGCGATGGTTGGCTAGGCGCGCCGCAATTTGCGCCGTATCAGGCGATAACGGTCGGCGCTGCGGCGCCGTGCATCCCCACTCCGCTCGTGGCGCAGCTTGCAGAAGGCGGCAGATTGGTCATCCCTGTGCGCTCGCACACAAATCCCGAAGAGCAGACGCTCGTCTACGTGCAGCGCACGCGCTGGCGGCTGCGCACCAAAAAGTTGTGCGGCGTGCGATTCGTGCCGCTCATCAGCGAGCGAGCGGCTGGCACTCAGAACAACTGACGGAGCATCCTCGTTTTGCGCTTCTCGATGAAATCGGCGCTTGCGCTCGCAATCTTGTACATCGCAGCCGCGCTGCGCTTACAAAACCTTGAGGCAATTGAACATAACGTTGACCACGCCTATCCGATCTGGCAGGCGCTGAATACGCTCGAAAATGGCGCGCTGCCTGTGCTTGGGCAAGGCACGAGCGTCCTTTTCGCCAATCCTGCGCTGACGGGCTATCTGTACATCCCCGCTCTGCTGATCGCCCGTTCGCCTTACGCGCCATATCTGCTGGTGATCGCGCTGAACACGCTCGCGGTAGCGCTCGCGTATCGCGCCATGCGCCATGTGGATGAGTCAGCGGCGCTGATCGGCGCATTTTTGCTGGCGGTCAATCCGTGGGTGATCGAGTATTCGCGCGCGACGTGGGTGCAGTCGCTCTTGCCGTTCTTCGCTTGCCTCACCTTCGCGCTGTTCCTGCCCATCTGGCTCGGCACGGCAGCCCGTCCTGAACGACGCTTTTTGCTCGGCTGCCTTGCGCTCGCCGCGATGACTCAGACCTATTTGTTGGCATTTGCGGCGCTAATGCCTGTCGCGCTGCTCAGCGTGTGCTTCAGACAGCGCATCGGCGGGCGCGCTTTGTGGCTCGGCGCGCTGATCGTGCTGATCCCGGCCGCGATCTACGGCGCGGGGCTGCTGAGCGAAGCCGAGCGCACCCTGGAGCGCCTGCGCAGCTTCACAGCGCAGACAGCAACGCTCTCGACGGAAGCGCTCAGCCATGCCCTGCGCTTGCTGACAGGACACGAGTACGCGGCAGCGCGCGGCTTGGCAGCGCCGATCCAAGACGCAGTCCTGCGCTTTCAGCTCTCGGAGCTCGCGCACGGCGCCCTGCTGATCGCGCTCTTGGTCGGCGCCATCCGCTTATGGCGCAAGCAGCGCACAGCAGCCCTGATCGCGCTTGTGTGGGGCGGTGCGCCGATCTTGATGATGTCCTACGTCTCGCAGGCAGTGCATCCTTTCTACCTGCTTTTGACGTTGCCTGCGCTGCACTTGGCAGCGGGCGCCGGTTTGGCGCAGCTGGCGGAATTGATCGGCAAGCGCGCTGTGGGACAGATTGCCTTGATGCTCGTCTTAGCGGCATTTGGCGCGTTGAGCGCGCTGAACGCCCTGCGTTACGCTGAGGAGAGCCTAGCCACGCCGAGCGTTGACGGCTTGAGCGCGCTGCCGCTCGGCGAGGGCGTGCGCATGGCGCGCCAATTGCTCAGCGCTGAGCAGATCGGCGCGTCGGTCGTCTTTGCCGATGTTGACGGCTGGACTTTAAACAGCTTGGCGGGGCGGCTATTCGAGGTGGATCGCGACGCGGACGCGATGCGGACGCTCTACTCGCCCGCGCGCGGCGGCGTGTATCTGCAATTCCGCCCAGCGGGGCAAGAGCAAGCGTTTCCGCTGCCGATCGCGCCTTTTGCGCGCTACGCCTTCGCCGATGGCGGCACGGTCGCCGCGTGGCGCGTGCCGCGCGAAATGTTTGGGCAGACGCGCAGCGTGCCGAGCGATAGAGGACTCACGCTGATAGATGTGCAGCTTGACGGCGCCTTGCGCCCAGGGCAGACAGCGCGTCTGTTCATCAGCTTCCGCGTGGACGCTTTGCCCGAAGCGCGCGTCCATTGGCTATTCGCGCCTTTTGCGCATGTCTACGACGCAAGCGGCGTGCGCGTCCTGATCGCCGACGGCGCGGTCACGCCCGGCTGGGCATGGCGCCTAGGCGATATCCAGCGCAAGACCTTGCATTTGCATTTGCCCGCTTCGGCGCAAGCGCCTTTCCGCATCGAGATCGGCTTGTACGACGGCGTACACAGCGAAGCGGCGCGCTTTCAAGTCGGCGAGGCGTGGCTGCCCAGCTTGATAGTTGAATTGCCCTAGGCAAACCCTGTTTGCCGCGCTTTCAACGCCGATGTATAGTCTGAGCGCGCGCTGCACCTTGCTGTGAACGAGTGTGTGTGGAGATCGGGCTGATCATGACAGAGCAAGCCGCAACGACCGCGCTGAGCGTGGAAGAGTTTCAGCAGACCGTCGCCGCGATCTTTCGCGAGATCGGCAGGGTGATTGTAGGGCAAGACGACGTGGTGCGCCACGTGCTGATGTGTGTCATCGCGGGCAACCACGCTTTGCTGGAAGGAGTGCCGGGCTTGGGCAAGACCACGCTCGTCCGCGCGCTCGCCACTGCGCTCAACCTGAAGTTTGCGCGCATTCAATTCACGCCTGACCTGATGCCCGCCGACGTGACCGGCACCAACATCATGGAAGAAGATGAGACGGGCAAGCGCACATTTCGCTTTCAGCCCGGCCCGATCTTCGCCAACCTTGTGCTTGCTGATGAGATCAACCGCGCCACGCCGAAGACGCAATCCGCGCTGCTAGAGGCGATGCAAGAGAAAACGGTCACGGTCGCCAACCGCACCTACAAGCTAGAGCCGCCCTTCTTCGTCTTGGCGACTCAGAACCCGCTGGAGATGGAAGGCACGTATCCGCTGCCCGAGGCGCAGCTCGACCGCTTCATGTTCAAAATTGACGTCGGCTTTCCGAGTGCGCAGGAGCTGGTCTCGATTTTGAACCGCACCACAGGCGGCGAGAGCGAGCAGCCGCAAGCAGTCGCCGATGGCGCGCGCATCATCGAGATGGGCAAGCTGGCGCGCCAAGTGCCGATCGCCACGCACGTCAGCGAGTACGTGGCGCGCCTGATCATCAACTCACATCCCGATCAGCCCAACGCGCCTGAGATGGTCAAAAAATACGTGCGCTATGGCGCCAGTCCGCGCGGCGCGCAAGCCTTGATTCTGGGCGCGAAGCTGAACGCGCTCTTCAGCGGACGCTTCAACGTCTCATTTGACGATGTGCGCAGCGTGGCGCACGCAGCACTGCGCCATCGCATCCTGCTGAATTTCGAGGGACAGGCGGAAGGCTTCAGCACAGAGCGCATCATTGACGACATGCTGCAAAAAGTGCCTGAGCAAGTCCGCTGATAGCGTCTCTAGCGCAGCCGTGCAACGCCGTAGATCATCTGCAAGCCTTCGCTGACAATGACCACGCTGCGGTAGCGCTCAAGGCGCAGCTCGCGCGGAATGATGAACTGTTGGCTGCCCAGATTGCCGCGCAGCTCGCCTACTGAGAACTCTGGAACGATTCCGCCCAGCTCTTGCACACTTTGCGGCGCATCGTCGCTGGAAAGATAGACGGTCAGTTGCGGCGCATTGGTCACTTCGAAGTCATCGAAGCGCAATAAGACTGTGTCATCAGCTAGGCGGTAGAAGGTGACGTTGCCGCGCGCGCTGCGCAGCGCGTCTAGCCCTGTGAAGCGCGCCGTCAAGATGATCTGCGCATCAGGCGGGATGGCGACGGGCCGCTGCTCGGTCGGAACGGGCAGCGCCGTCAAGCTGGAGAAATACATGGTAGCTGCCAGCGCGCGATTCGGCATTCGCACGAGCAGCTCGCGGCGCTCGGCGCTGGTCAACGGAAACGGCAAGCCTTCCTCAGGGCGCATGAAAAGCGTGCGCCAAGCGGGGAAAGTGAAGAGCGCCAGCACGATCAGCGCGCCGAAGGTCAGCAGCGTCCAGCGTGGACGGCGGTGCATCGCTCGTCTTCCCTCAGCGGGCGAAGAAGCGCTGCACCTCTGCCAATGTCCGTAGGAAGTGATCGGCTTCTTCCGGCGTGTTGTAGAAGTAGAAGCTGACTCGCGTCGAAGCGGCGATGCCGAGCTTCTCGTGCAGCGGCATGGCGCAGTGATGCCCCGCGCGCACGGCGATGCCTGCCTGATCCAAGGCTGCCGAGAGATCGTGCGCATGGATGCCGCGCACAGTGAAAGCGACCAAGCCCGCGCGCTGCTCAGCGCCCGGCCCGTACATGCGCACGCCTTCGATCTCCGCCAGACCTGCCATTGTGTGCCGGACGAGCGCTTGCTCATGCGCGTGAATCGCCTCTAAGCCGATGCTGCGCAGGTAAGCGATTGCCGCGCCTAAGCCGACCGCGCCGCTGATGTTCGGCGTGCCTGCCTCGAAGCGCTGCGGCAGGTCGGCGTAGGTCGTCTTGACGAAGGTGACGCGGTCAATCATGCTGCCGCCGCCCATAAATGGCGGCATCGCCTCTAGCAGCGCGCGCTTGCCGTAAAGGACGCCGATGCCAGTCGGGGCGCACAGTTTGTGCCCGCTGAACGCGAAGAAGTCGGCATCGAGCGCGCGCACGTCAATCGGCATATGCGGCGCGCTCTGAGCGCCGTCCACGGTC
>JAGHYP010000031.1 GCA_017743585.1 Chloroflexota bacterium | reverse complement strand
CTTTCCCGACTCTCGCCCTCGCGGCGCTACCAACCGCCACCACCACGCCGACTCTGCCGCCACCACCTGTGCCGACCGAAATTCCGATCCCGGTAGCGTGGCAAGGGCAAGGCTTCCGCTTTGTGCAGCAGACGTGGAACACTTGCGGGCCGGCAAACCTTGCGCAGGTGCTGTACTACATGGGCTGGAACGGCACCAAAGAAGAGGTGACCCAATACCTGAAGCCCAGCCCTGAAGATCGCAACGTCAGCCCTTGGGAAATGGTCAACTACGTCAATCACCATCTCAACGGCGAGCGCGGCATCCCGCTCAAGGCGCTGATGCGAGTTGGCGGTGAGCTGAACTTGATCAAGCGACTGGTGGCGAATGGCTTCGGGGTCATCCTTGAGCAAGGCTACGTTGTGGCGGGCGAAGGCTGGATGGGGCACTACCTGACCATTCAAGGCTACGATGACACACGTGGCGAGTTCTACGTGCTAGATACCTATCGCGGCGCGCGCTGGGAACGCTACAGCAGCGTGGATGAGCGCTGGCAGCAGTTCAATCGGCTCTACATCGTGATCTACCCCGCTGAGCGCGAGCGCGAGCTGGCGCTGCTGCTCGGCCCGCATCGAGATGTGACCTACAGCGTTCAGCACGCGCTCAGCCGCGCCAAGGAAGAAGCCTCGCTTCAGCCCGATAATCCGTTCGCGTGGTTCAACATGGGCAGCAGTTACGTCCTATTGCGCGATTATCGCAATGCGGCCCGCGCTTTCGACCGCGCGCGCAGCGTCGGCTCAGGCTTGCCATGGCGGATGTTGTGGTATCAGTTCACCATGTACGAGGCGTATTACTACACAGGGCAGTACAGCGAGGTGATCGCTCTAGCGGATGCCACGCTCGGCACGTCGAGCGATTTAGAAGAATCGCATTACTGGCGCGGCATGGCGCTGGCGGCGCAAGGCAACATGGATGAGGCGCAGCGCGCCTTCCGCCGCGCGCTGAGCATCAATCCGCGCTATACGCCTGCCGCAGATCGGCTTGAAGAGATACGCACAGGACGTTTCCGTCCGCCCAACCCGCAACTCTGACGATTCTCGTACGCAGACTGGACAGGCGCTTGCTTTGCGGGTATGCTATGCCACTGCTGCGAGATGTAACGCGAGCACAATCTGGCAACAAATCCGTGTGGAGTGGGTACGAATGGCCTTGAGAGTGAGCAAATTTGTGGCGCTGCTGGCGGCTTGTTGCATCGCTCTAGTGCTGTTCAGCTTGCCTGCAGCCGGCACGACGAGCGCCCAAAGTCCAACATTGACGCCTATTATCATCATTGTGACGGCAACGCCGATTGGCGGCGCGCCGCCTATGATGCCGACGCCCACGGCGCCGCCTGCGGCCGAGGCAACGGTCGCGCCGCGCGAGTGGCAAGCGTTCAACGTGGCGCGCAACTACCTTTCGCGCAAGATCAACGCCAATCTGCGCTACGTGACCAGCTGGACGTGGGAATTGGCGCTCTTCCCTGATAGCGCGCTCGGCTGCCCGCCGCCCCCAGGCGAGACGGTTATCAAGGGCAATACCGCTGGCTATCAGTTCATCATTCAGCCGCTTGGCAATCCCAATCGCTACGATATCCGCGTCACCTATGACTTGCAGCGCGTATACGACTGCGGCATTGCAGGCACGGCGCCTAGCGGCGGCAACTTGCCACCACCTGCCTCAGGCTCGGCGGCAGGCGGCGGCTTCGAGCTGGGCGGTCATGTGCTGGATCTCAACGCGGGCACCATCAACGCCATGAGGCAAGCGAAGATGCGCTGGGTGAAAAGGCAAGTGCGCCCAGGCGATGGCGCAGCCTTCGGTCACATCGCAGCGGCGAAGGCGAATGGCTTCAAGATTCTGCTCTCAGTGGTCGGCAAGCCTGAGGATATCTTGGCGCCCGGCTTCTTCGATCAATATGCGGGTTACGTGGCAGAGCTAGCGGCCGCCGGCGCCGATGGCATCGAGGTCTGGAATGAGATGAACCTCGACCGCGAGTGGCCGCACGGTCAGATCAATCCCGCTAGGTACGTCGAGCTGTTGGCGAAAGCCTACAACGCCATCAAAGCGCGCAATCCGAACACGCTCGTCATCAGCGGCGCGCCTGCCCCGACCGGCGCCGCAGGCCCTGGCGGCAAGACCGCTGCCTACTGGAACGATGATGTCTACATGATGGAGATGGCACAAGCAGGCGCCGCACAATACTTGGATTGCGTCGGCGTGCATTATAACGAAGGCATCGTCAGCCCGAACCAGACGAGCGGCGATCCGCGCGATAACTATCCGACGCGCTATTTCCTCACGCAGCTGAACCGCGCTCTGGCAGCCTTCCCTGGCAAGCAGGCGTGCTTCACTGAGCTAGGCTACCTCTCGCCGGAAGGCTACGGCACACTGCCGGCCGGCTTCGCTTGGGCGCAAAACGTGACCGTCGCGCAGCAGGCGCAATGGCTGGCAGAGGCGGCTGTCCTCTCGGCGCGCAGCGGGCGCGTGCGCTTGATGATCGTCTGGAACGTGGACTTCCCATTCTTCGCAGGCACTGACCCAACGGCCGGCTATGCGATCATCCGTCCCGGCGGCGCTTGCCCTGCCTGCGCCACGCTCGGCTCGGTCATGCCGTGAGCCACACATTCGCGTGAGCGATATGAGCGGATCGCCACGATCCGCTCATATTTTTCTCTCTTAATCAGCGAGTTGCTCTTGTTCAGTGAGTTGTTCAGCGCTCCAGCTGCTCGCGCAACGCCTCGGGCGCGTTCACAGGCAAATGACAGGTGAATTGACGGCACACATAGGCAGTTGGCAGCGCATTCAGCAGCGCCCGCCCTGCCAAGAGCGGGGGGAACGTCTCAGAGGCATCGGCGGCGTGCGCTACCACTGCATTTGGATAGTAGCCGCGCTGCACCACGTCCAGCAGCGCGCGCGTCTCGGGCGCTTCAGGCGCGCCGATGATCGCGACTTCCTGCACACCGTACACCAGCAGGCGCGCCGCGCTCAGCATCTCGCCAAAGGCAAGCGGATACCCGCGCATGGCGCCCGCCAAAGGCTTGATGGTCGCCTCTGCGGTTTGGACGTAGTTCAGCTCGCCAGTGTAGGCCGCCAATTGCAGCAGCGTCTTGGCGAACAGGCTGTTGCCGCTCGGCATGGCGTTATCTTGCAAGTTGCGCGGGCGCGCGATCAGCACCTCGTGATCGTCGCTCGTATCGTAGAAGCCGCCGTCCGCCGCCCTGAAATGAGTCAAGACCGTCTCGGTCAGCGCAATGGCTTTGTCCAGCCAGCGCGGCTCGAAGGTCGTCTGATAGAGCTGCAGCAAACCATCGATCAGGCAAGCGTAGTCTTCAAGATAGCCGTTGAATTGCGCGTGACCATCTTTGTAGCTTCGCAGCAAGCGCCCATTTTGGCTCAACGCGTCGAGGATGAAGTTGGCGGCGCGCACGGCAGCTTGGCGACAATCAGAGCGCCCTAGCGCGCGCGCTGCCTCAGCCAGACTGGCGATCGTCATGCCGTTCCAAGCCGTCAAGATTTTCTCATCGCGGGGCAGGGCAGTGCGCTCCAGACGTTTGAGGCGCAAAATGCGGCGCGCCTGCGCGATGTGACTCTCTAGCGTCTCGAGCGCGATGCCGAGCTTGAGCGCCACGCTGCTCGGCTCGGCAGGCACGTGCAGGATGTTGCGCCCTTCAAAGTTGCCGCGCTCAGTCACGTCCCAATAGGCGATCGCCGTCTCAGCGATCTCAGGCGGCAGCGCCTCGCGCAGCTCTTCGAGGCTCCACACGAAGAATTTGCCCTCTTCGCCCTCGCTATCGGCATCGGTCGAGCTGTAGAAGCCGCCTTCCTCAGCGCTCTGCATCTCGCGCAGCAGGTAGTCGTAAGTCTCCTCGGCAATGCGCTTGAAAAACGGCTCGCCAGTGGCCTGCCAAGCGTGCAAATACAGCCGACTGAGCTGCGCGTTATCGTACAGCATCTTCTCAAAGTGCGGCACTAGCCACATCCGATCCACGCTATAGCGATGGAAACCGCCGCCGATCTGATCGTAAATGCCGCCGCAGGCCATCTTTCTGAGCGTGAACGTGACGGCATGCAGCGCCCTTCGGCGCAACTCTTCATCGGATAGGTAGCGCGTCATGCTCAGCAAGAACTCGTAGTTCGTCGGCGTGGGGAATTTCGGCTGCCCGCGCGAGAGTCCGCCGTAGACGGGATCGAAATCGCGCAGGGCAGCGCGCACGGCGCTCTCCAAGAGCGCGGCGTCCAGCGAGGCGTCCGATTCGCCGATGCCGAGCAGATCGTGCTGCAGCCCTTCGGTCACTTGCTCCGCGACTTGATAGACTTGCTGCCGCCGATTGCGCCAAGCGTTGCTGACAGCTGCCAAAATCTGCTTGAAGGACGGCATGCCGCGCCCCGCTTCCTTCGGATAGTAAGTGCCAGCATGGAACGGCTTGCCCTCAGGCGTTAAGAAGACGGTCATCGGCCAGCCGCCATGCCCGCGCGTGAAGATTTGTGTCGCCCGCATGTAGATATCGTCCACGTCAGGGCGCTCCTCGCGATCCACTTTGATGTTCACGAAGTCGCGGTTCATGATCGCCGCCGTCTCCTGATCCTCAAAGGATTCATGCGCCATGACGTGACACCAGTGGCAGGCGCTGTAGCCGACGCTGAGCAAGATCGGCTTATCCTGTTGGCGCGCCGCCGCGAAGGCTTCCGCGCCCCATTCGTACCAATCCACAGGATTGGTGGCGTGTTGGCGCAGATAAGGCGAGCGCGCGTGTTGCAAGCGGTTCATCCTAGACCGTCCTCTCCCTGAAAAAGCAAGAATCTCTCACAATTTTCGATCCGAGCGAGCAAAATCGGCAAGCGCTCGTCTTCGGTCAGATTTTGACCGAATTTTGCTTTAGATGAACACCAATGCGCGATATGCTTGAGCCGATGCGCTTTGACCGAGCTTGAGGAAGCCGAGTTTTCCATGAAGCAGCCGACTGGAGCAGAGCGAGTCTTTTGGGATTTGAGCATCTTCTATGCGCAACCTGACGATCCTGCCATTGCGCGCGACCTTGCCGAGCTGCAGGCGCAAGCCGAGCGCTTCGCGGAGCGTTATCGTGCGTCTTTCGTGCCGCGCTATTTTGAGGTACTCTCAGCGGGCGGCTCGGATGCGCCTGAGAACATCCTCGCCAAGGCAGGCGTCGATCTAAACTGATCCGAGTCTTTGGCATCAGGGCTTGCAAATCATCGAGGATATGGTCAGCGACCTCGAGGCGCTGACAGTGGAACTTCAGAGAGGATGACCGATGTTGACGCAGCGCATTTCACTTGACCGCGCGCGCTTCAAGGCGATCGCGCCCGAATCCGACCTGCACAGCGCGCTCGAAGCAGAGGAAGACTGGTTGCCTGCGCAGCTGCCCGGCTGTGTGCATCTCGATCTCTTGCGCAACGGGCGGATTCCTGACCCGTTCTTCGGCCTGAATGAAGCGGCTGTGCAGTGGATCGGCGAGACCGATTGGCTGTATGAGTGCGTCTTCGTGCTGCGCACTGAGCAGCTGCGCGCGCCATATCTCGATCTATGCTTCGAAGGCTTGGATACCTTCGCCGAAGTCTATTTGAACGGCGTGCATCTTTTGAGCAGCCAGAATATGTTCGTGCCGCAGCGCGTTTCGATCAAGGCGCAGGCGCGCGAAGGCGAGAATCGGCTCGCCATACGCTTTGAGTCGGCGTTGCGGCGCGGCAAGGCGCTTGAGGCGCGTTACGGAGCGCGCGCCGTTTGGAACGGCGATCCGAGCCGCGTCTACGTCCGCAAGGCGCAATATCACTACGGCTGGGATTGGGGGCCGACGCTGCTGACCGCAGGCATCTGGCGACCTGCATATGTGGAAGCTTACACAGCGCGTCTGGCTGAGCTGCACATCCAGCCGACGCTGAGCGAAGACCTCGCGCACGCCGATCTGAAGACGACGGTTCAGGTGGAAGGCGCGGCGGAGTCAGTGCGCCTTGCGCTCTACGATCCGAGTGACGCCCTGATCGAGTCCGTGCAAGTGGCGCTGAGTCATTCTGCCGCGCAGCACACTTTTGCGCTCGATGCGCCGCGCCTGTGGTATCCGCGCGGTTACGGTCAGCAAGCGCGCTATCGGGTTGCCGTCGAGCTGATCGGCGCGGCGGGCGTGCTGGATCGGCGCAAGATGCGCATCGGCATCCGCGATCTGCGCCTTGTGCAGGCGCCGCTCGAGGATGAAGCAGGCACATCGTTCTACTTTGAGGTCAACCGCATCCCGATCTTTTGCGGCGGCGCCAACTGGATCCCTGCCGATTGCTTCACGCCGCGCCTGACAGCAGAGCGCTACAGGGAGTGGCTGCAATTGGCGGCGGCGGCGAACATGCGCATGTTGCGAGTCTGGGGCGGCGGAATCTATGAGGACGACGCTTTCTATGAGCTGTGCGACGAGCTTGGCTTGCTTGTCTGGCAGGATTTCATGTTTGCCTGCGGCATGTATCCTGCGCACGATGAATTTCTGGAAAATGTGCGCGCCGAGGCTATCGCACAGGTGAAGCGCCTGCGGCACTACGCCTGCCTTGCGCTGTGGTGCGGCAACAATGAGGACTATCAAATTGTCGAGTCGCTGAACGCGTACGATCCGAGCTTTGACGGCGACTTCAGGCAGACGGCGTTCCCGGCGCGCGAAATTTATGAGCGGCTGTTGCCGCGCATCTGCGCTGAACTTGACCCGACTCGCCCGTACTGGCCGGGCAGCCCTTACGGCGGCGCGAGCGTCCTCGATCAGACGGTCGGCGATAGGCATACGTGGGATATTTGGCATGGCGCTATGGCGGACTATCAGGACTATCCGCGCTACAGCGGGCGCTTCGTCAGCGAATTCGGGATGCAAGCGCTGCCTAACTTGCCGACCATCGAGGCGTTTTGCCCGCCTGAAGATCGGACGCTGGAGAGCGCCGCGCTGCGCTATCACAACAAGGCGACCGATGGCGAGCTGCGCTTGAATCACTACCTTGAGCGCAACGTCGGGCGCGCTGAGGCGCTGCCTGAGTACATCTACCTGACGCAGTTTGTGCAAGCTGAGGCTGCGGCTGCCGCTTACGAAGGCTGGCGGCTCGGTTGGCGCGGCGAGCGTAGGCGCGCCATCGGCGGCGCGCTGATCTGGCAGCTGAACGATTGCTACCCTGCCATCAGCTGGTCGCTTGTGGATTACTACCTGCGTCCTAAGCCTGCCTACTACCGCGTCAAGCGCGCATTGGCGCCCTTGGCGCTGATTTTGAGCGCAGAAGGGCAGAGCGTGACCTGCTGGGCGTCCAATCACACACTTGAGCCGATTGAGGCGACGCTGACGCTTGCTTGCTGGTCGCTGGACGGCGAGTTGCTCGATCAGACGCGCCAAGTGGTGCAGATCGGCGCCAATCAAGTGACGCGGCTGCTCGCGCGCGAGGCGCCGAGCGCTGCGCCATGCATCTGGGGGGCGCGCCTGCAGCAAGCTGAGCGGGTCATCGCGCGCGCGGCGCGCTTCCCTGAGCCGCCGCACAGCGCCGACTATAGCGCCGCGCAGGTTCAGCTGACGCCGTTGGGCGAGGGATGCTATCAGGTCAGGGCAGATCGTCCTGTGCGCGGCGTGTGGCTGGCGGCGGAAGACCCTGAGGCGCGCTGGGACGACAACATGCTCGATTTGCTGCCCGATGATCCGCAAGTGGTGCGCCTTGTGAGCGCGGGGCATGGGCAGCGGGTCGCGCTGTGGCATCTGGGCAGCCGTAGCGGCGGCGGCGCGTAGCCTTCAAACAAACCGAAGCGCGTCCGCTGTGCGAGTCTAGGTCTCAAATTTCTCTTTAACCGATTCCCTTGACAAGCGCTGCGGACTACTATAAACTGAGCGCAACGCCTTGAGAGCGCTCTTCCTTCAGAGAGTGACTCTGGGTTCGTCTCGCTGCCGAGCGACCACGCGCTGTATGGCAAGCTAGGTCGCCTGCAGCAGCCGTGCGTGATGCTTGACCGCTCGTTCAGCAACGTGGAGCGCAGCAAGTATGTGAGCATTGATTGAGCATTGATAATGTGTGCGCCGCTTAGAGCACTACAAAAGGAGGTGATGCGCGCTTAGAGGCTCACTCGTAGAGTCAGTAACAATCCAAGTGTTACCCTGCGTTCATCTATCTGTCTTTTGAACAAACTGATTCGCATGGAGGGTCAAATGGCTCGCAAGATTTTGTTCGTGTTGTTCCTCGCGGTAGCGATTGCGCTGATGCCAACGCTCTCGAGCGCGCAGGCGCAGGGCCGCACAGTGGTCACTTGGTTCGTCGGCATTGGCACAGGCGCCAGCCCTGACCAGATCGAGGTGCAAAATCGCGTGGTGGAGGCTTTCAACGCCAGCCAGAACGAGATCGAGCTGAAGATCAACATCGCCGCCAGCTTTGAGGCAGCTTATGACGCGCTTGCCACGCTGATCGCCGCTGGCGACGCGCCCGATATCGTTGGTCCGGTCGGCTTCTTGGGCGCCAACAGCTTCCCCGATGCATGGCTCGACCTCGCGCCGCTAGTTGAGAAGTACAACTACGACCTCGAGCAGTTCCCCAAGAGCTTGGTCGATCTGTACCGCACTGAAGATGGTGGCTTGGTCGGCATTCCGTTTGCGGTCTTCCCGTCGCTGATCTTCTACAACAAAGACCTGTTCGATGAGGCTGGGCTGGCTTATCCGCCGTCCGACTTCAATCAGCCCTACGTGCTGAAAGGCGAAGAGCGCGAGTGGAACTGGGATACGCTTGCCGATTTGGCAGTCGAGCTGACGGTGGACGCGAATGGTCGGACGCCAAACGATCCAGGCTTCGATCCGAACCAGATTCGCCAGTTTGGTTTCATCCAGCAGTGGGCGCTGCTGCGCGCTGAGATGACCACCTTCGGCGGGCATCCCGTCTACGACCCTGAAAAGGGCGAGGTGGAGCTGCCCGACTACTGGCGCGAGCAGCTGGCGTGGACGCACAACGGTCTGTGGAAGCGCTACTTCATCCCGAACACGACCTACGAAGGCAGCGAGCTGCTGCAGCCGAGCGCATTTGCCTCAGGCAATGTGGCAATGGCGCGCGTGCCGCTGTGGTACACCTGCTGCATCAGCGGGCTGAAAGCCAACTGGGACTTGGCGGTTCTGCCGAGCTACAAGGGCAAGTATCACGTGCCGACGGACGCCGATACCTTCCGCCTCACCAAGGGTAGCAAGAACCCTGATGCCGCCTTCAAGGTGCTGACCTACTTGCTAGGCGAGGCGGCGCCAGAGCTGCTCTTGGTCTACGGCGGCTATCCGGCGCGTCCTGACCTGCAGGAAGCGGCGACTGAGCTGCGCAAGAAGAGCTTCCCATCAGTGACCAACTGGGATGCCGTGCCGAAGAGTCTAGAGTACGCTGCTTCGCCGCACCACGAGTCGTTCTTCCCGAACTTCTCGAAGGGCATCCAGCGCTTCGCCGATTTCCGCAGCCAGCTGTATGGCGATACAGGCAGGGACATGGACTTAGAGGCTGAGATCAACAAGCTCGAAGCCGACTTGAAAGCGATCGTCGCGGAAGCACTCGGACGTTAACCGTGAGTCGCCCCTCGTCTGCCCAGCTTGGAAGGCGCGCAGGCGAGGGGCATTGCCTTGAAGAAGACGGCGCAGTTCTATCGCCGGCCTTCGCTTCTCACAACCTAGAGCGACCGTAGGAGATGGACTATGACAAGCGTGCCAACGCCGCTCAGCGCCGAGCCTGCCGCTGTGCGTCTCCACAAGCCTTTGAGCCTCCTCGAGCAGCAGAAACGCTGGGGCTGGCTCTTTCTCTCGCCGTGGCTGATCGGCTTCTTCGTCTTCACCCTCATTCCGATTGTCGCCTCGCTGATCTTCAGTTTCACTGACTTTTACCTGACGCGGCCCGAGCAGGTCAAATTCGTCGGGCTGAATAACTGGGCAAAGCTCTTCGCCGATCCGCTGACGCTCAACTCGCTGCGCGTCACCTTCGGCTTTGCGTTGCTCTCGCTGCCTGTGGCGATTGCGCTGCCCGTGCTGCTGGCGGCCTTGCTGAACTCAAAATACCTGATAGGCAAGCCGTTCTTCCGCTTGCTCTTTTACTTGCCGTATATAGTGCCCGCCATCTCAAGCATTTTCATCTGGCAGGCGTTCTTGAACGGACAGACCGGCTGGCTGAATCGCTTGTTGCGCCTGATCGGCATCGCCGATCCGCCCAACTGGCTCGGCCATGAGTTTTGGATCGGGCCGGCAATGGTCTTGATGGGCGTCTGGGGCGTGGGCAACGCGATGCTGATCACGTTGGCGACTCTGCAAGGCGTGCCGCAAGAGCTGTACGACGCCGCCAAAGTAGACGGCGCAGGCGCTGTGACAGCCTTCTTCAAGATCACGCTGCCGATGATCTCGCCTGTGATTTTCTACAACCTGATCTTGAGCGTGATCGGCTTGCTGCAGTACTTCGTCGTGCCATATGTGCTGACGCGCGGCACAGGCAACCCGAACGGCGCGGCGTATTTCTTCAACATGCACCTGTATCGGACTGCTTTCTTGTTCCAAGATATGGGCTATGGCGCGACAATGGCTTGGTTCATCTTCCTGATCGCTATCGTCCTGACCATCATCCTATTCGCCACGTCGCGGCGCTGGGTCTACTACGCGGGAGGAGAGTGAGATGGCTGCTATCTCGCAACCGCGGCCGCACCCTTCAGTCATCCTCTCGCCATACTTCGTGCGGCAGCTCAGGAAGTTCACTGCGACCTCGCTTGTGACGCTGTTCGGCTCGATGCTGGCGTTCATCTACCTGCTGCCGTTTGGCAACATGATGACGATCGCCCTGCGCGATCAGGAGTCGCTGGCAGGCGGGCCCGACTCGCCGATCTTGCCGATGAAACAGCTATTCTACGAATACAACGACGGACAGCGTGTGCAGCGCCTTGAGGTCTTCAACGTGCCAATTGATGGCGAGGTGCGCCAGTTGGCAGCACTGATCAAGCGGCGCACTAGCGTGGTCTTCATCGATCCAAACGATCCGACGGCTGAGCCGATCGTGTGGGAAGGCAATTGGCGTGCCTTGCAGCCCGCCTACGTCTTCCAAGCGCGCTGGGAAAACTTCCCAGAGGCATGGCAGATGATCGACTTCCCGCTGCTCTTCCGCAACACATTTGTGATCGCCTTTCTAGGCATGATCGGCACGTTGCTCTCCTCGATCTCGGTCGCCTATGCCTTCGCGCGCTTCCCGATTCCAGGCAAAAATTGGCTGTTCATCGTGCTGATCGGCACGATCATCCTGCCCGGTCAGGTCACGCTCATCCCGACTTACGCTTTCTTCTCGTCCATCGGCTGGACAGGCACGTGGCTGCCGCTGATCGTGCCGCATTTCTTCGCTAACGCCTATAACGTCTTCTTGCTGCGGCAGTTCTTCATGACCTTGCCGCGAGAGCTCGACGAAGCCGCGATGATTGACGGCGCCAGCCCGCTGCAAATCTTGCTGTACGTGATCGTGCCGCAATCGTGGGCTGCCATCGTCTCGGTCGGCTTGTTCCACTTCGTGTGGGCGTGGAACGATTACTTTGGCCCGCTGATCTACCTGCTGGGCAAGCCCGAGCTGCAGCCGATCTCAGTCGGCGTGCAAATCTTCAACTTCCGCTATGGGCCGCGCCCTGAGCTAGTGCAAGCGACCTCGCTCATGGCGATGCTCTTGCCCATCCTTCTGTTCATCCTCGCGCAGCGCTTCTTCATGCGCGGCGTGGTCATCACAGGAGTTGAGAAATGATACGTCGTTCACTGTTGTTGCTCTGCACAGTCGTCCTGCTCTGTTCAGTCGGCGTCAGCCAAGCCAGCGAGCGGACGCTCAACGTCATCACGCAGCCGCCGCTCGGCAAGATCAGCCCCTACGTCTTCGGCGCGAACTACGGGCCGTGGGCGCTGTTGCCCGTCAGCTTGTGGGATCAGGCAGCGGAGGGCGGCTTCACGTTTTTGCGGTTCCCAGGCGGCGCGTGGGGCGATCAAAACGACCTTAAGCCATATCACATCGATCCGTTCATCAAATTTGCGCGCCGTCTGAACGCCGAGCCGCTCATTCACGTGCGGCTGCCAGGCAGCACGCCTGAGCGCGCTGCGAGCGTGGTGCGCTACGTGAACATCGAGCAAGGCTATGGCGTGCGCTTCTGGAGCATCGGCAACGAGCCAAACTTGTATAAGGATTACACGCCTGAGCAGTTCGCCAAAGATTGGCGCGCCTTCGCGCTCGCCATGCGCGAAGTTGACCCGAACATCATCTTGGTCGGGCCGGATATCAGCCAGTACCCGCCGAGTTTGAATGACTATCATGCGCCGTTGCGCGAGTGGATTCGCGTTTTCATGCGCCAAAACGCCGATCTGGTCAACATCGTCTCGATCCATCGCTATCCGCTGCCAACTGCTATGAACGCGCCTGCTACCACCATTGCGCGGCTGCGCGACACGGCGCGCGAGTGGGATTTCATCGTGAACGATCTGCGCAAAGTGATTCGCGAGGCGGCGGGGCGCGATTTCCCAATCGGCGTGCTAGAGGTCAGCTCGCACTGGAGCAAGACGCTGCGCGGCGAAGCGACGCCCGACTCGTTCTTCCACGCGATCTGGTGGGCGGATGTGCTGACGCGCTTGATCAACTATCAAGTGGAGATCGTGGCGTATTTCATGCTGGCGAGCCACGGCGGCACAGACTTTGGGCTATTCGACCGCTACAGCGCGCGCCCAACCTTTTACGTCTATCCGCTCTACAAGCGCTTCGGCAAGACGCTCTTGCGCGTAGAGAACGGCGATCCGCTCTTGACTGTGGCGGCGGCGCGCGACGAGGCGGGGCAACTGACGGTGATGGTGGTCAATCCGTTTGAGTCAGCGCGCACAGTGCGGCTGAACGTGGACGGCGCGCCCGCTTGCCCGCTCAAGGGCGCGTGGCGTCTCGATCAGCGACTGAAAGCAGAGCCGCTGACGCTGGAGACGGATGAGCCAATCTTGAGCGCGCCTGCTTACTCCGCCACGCTCTACGTGCTGGACGCGAATTGCCGCTGAGATGAATTGAGGGCATGAGCTTTCCAGCCGATTTTCTCTGGGGCGCCGCGACCTCTAGCTATCAAATTGAAGGCGCGGCGCTCGAAGATGGGCGCGGCGAGTGTATCTGGACACGCTTTTCACACACTGAAGGCAACGTCAAGCACGGCCACACAGGCGATGTGGCGTGCGATCACTACCATCGCTACGCGGAAGACGTGGCGTTGATGCAGGCGCTCGGCCTGCGCGCTTATCGTTTCTCCATAGCTTGGTCGCGCCTATTGCCGCAAGGCACGGGCGCGATCAATCAAGCAGGCGTTGACTTCTACAACCGCCTGATCGACAAGCTGCTTGAAGCGAACATCACGCCGTTCGTCACGCTCTATCACTGGGACTTGCCGCAAGCGCTGCAAGATCGCGGCGGCTGGACAAGCGCTGAGATGCCTGAGTGGTTCGCTGCATACGCTGCTCTAGCCGCCGAGCGCTACGGCGACCGCGTGAAGCACTGGATCACGCTGAACGAGCCGTGGTGCATCGCCTTTCTTGGGCATCATCTCGGCATTCACGCGCCGGGCATCCGCGATGAGCGAGCAGCGTTCTGCGCTGCACACCACACGCATCTGGCGCACGGACGCGCTGTGCAGGTCTTGCGCGAGCGCCTGCCCAATGCACAAGTTGGCATCACGCTGAACCTAGCGCCGATCCAGCCTGCCAGCGATGATCCGCGCGATCAAGAAGCGGCGCGGGGCTTCGACGGCGTGCAAAATCGCTGGTTTCTCGACCCGATCTTTAAGGGAATGTATCCGCCGGATATAGCGGCGTATCTGACGGCGCGCGGCGCGCTGGACGGACTCGATCTGGAGTCAGTCAGGCTTGCTGCGCAGCCGCTCGATTTTCTAGGCGTCAATTACTACACGCGCATCCTGATCCGTCACGCGCCGAACAGTCCGCAAGGCTACGAGATATATCTGCCCCCCGATGCGCCTGTCACTGACATGAACTGGGAGATCTACCCGCAGGGCCTGCGCGACCTGCTGCTGCGCGTCCATCGGGAATACGCGCCGCCTGGTATTTACATCACCGAGAACGGCGCTGCCTTCCCAGAGCCTGAGCGCGTCGAGGGCGACCTGCTGGAAGATTCGGCGCGCGTCGCCTACCTTGAGCAGCACTTCAAAGCGGCGGCTGAGGCAATCGCGCATGGCGTGCCGCTCAAAGGTTACTTTGTGTGGTCGCTGCTGGATAACTTCGAGTGGGCAGAGGGCTACACCAAGCGCTTCGGCATTGTGCATGTGGATTTTGCCACGCAAAAGCGGACGCTCAAGCGCAGCGCGCTGTATCTCAAGCAGGTCATTCAGTGCGGCGCGTTAAGCTGACCTTGCTGCGCACGGCGCAGGCGATCTGCCACAGGTGGCGGCGAGCGAAGATCGGCGCGTCAGAAGCTAAGTCAAGCTCGCTCTGAACAAGCCTGCCATTTTATGCTAAAGTTTATCTGAAAAATGTCCAGTGTGTTGTAAGGCGAGCCATGACGAAGCGAGTGGTCGTCGCGATGAGCGGCGGCGTGGATAGCTCTGTAGCAGCGGCGCTGATGGTGCAAGCAGGCTACGAAGTGATCGGCATCATGATGCGGCTGTGGGCGGAAGATGGCGAGGGCGCACATGGCTACAATCGTTGCTGCACGCCCGATCAAATGACCGACGCCGCCAGAGTGGCGCGCAAGCTGGGCATTCCGTTCTACGTGCTGGATACGCAAGCCGTCTTCAAGCGCCAGGTCGTGCAATTCTTCGTCGAGCAGTACGGGCGCGGCGTCACGCCGAATCCGTGCTTGGAGTGCAATCGGCATATCCGCTTCGAGTGGTTGCTCAATCACGCGCTCTCGTTAGACGCTGATTACCTTGCCACTGGACACTACGCGCGCATACGGCAAGCGCCTGACGGCACTTATCAGCTCTTGAAAGGCTTGGATGAGCGCAAAGATCAGAGCTATGTGCTGAGCGTGCTTGGACAAGCGCAGCTGGCGCGAGTCCTGTTTCCAATTGGCGAGCTGCACAAAGCGCGCGTGCGTGAGATCGCCGCTTCGCTCGGCTTGGACGTGGCCTCTAAGGACGAGAGCCAAGATTTGTGCTTCGTCGCCGATGGCGACTATCGCCGCTTTTTGCGCGAGCATAGCCCTGCCATGCTCGGCGCGCAGATCTGCCGCGAAGGCCCGATCAGGACGCGCGACGGGCGCGTGCTGGGCAAGCACACAGGGCTGCCGAACTACACCATCGGTCAGCGCAAAGGACTCGGCATTGCAAGCGCCGAGCCGCTGTATGTGATTGAGCTGGATGTCGCGGATAACGCGCTGATTGTCGGCAGCCGAGCCGAGCTCGGCAGCACGCAACTGACAGCGGCGCGCGTGAATTGGATCAGCGGCGCGCCGCCGGCGACGCCGATTCGCGCTGAGGTGAAGATACGCTATAAGGCGCAGCCGATGCCCGCGCTCGTCACGCCGCTGCCCGGACAGCGCGCCCAAGTGACTTTCGACGCGCCTGTGCGCGATATCACGCCCGGACAAGGCGCTGTGTTCTATCAAGGCGAGCTGTGCCTGGGCGGCGGCATCATTGAGCGACCTGACTCAGCTTGACAACCGCATGTGCGTCGCGCAGTTGCGGCAAGGGTGCCCTCGCGCGCGC
>JAGHYP010000001.1 GCA_017743585.1 Chloroflexota bacterium | reverse complement strand
CAGCGTCAGATGTGTATAAGAGACAGCGGCTATGCTGATGAGGCGCGCTTCGCTTGGCGCAACGTGCCGCGTCGCGGCGCAGTGGGCATCAGCGTCGGCTTGGAAGGCAGCGGCGCAGGCATACGGATCGTCATACCGGCTGAGGGCGACGGCGTCTTCAGGTTTTCGCTGCTGCGCTTGCCCTCGGAAGGCACTTACTACTGGCGCGTCTGGCTTATCCATCCGACGTACGGCGCGATCTGCCCGTACACAGGCGCGTTCACGCGCTTGCCGCCGACTCCAACTGCAGCGCCCTAGCGGCGTGAGCGCGGCGCAGGCGCGCGCCGCACTTGGCTGCGCCCTGGATAGCTCGGCACGATGATCGGCTCAACTGTGCAGCGCGTGCGGTTGCTCAGACGGCTGCGCAAGCGCGCGTCCATCTCTTCTAGCGGCTGCAAGCTCGTGATGACCGTCGGCAGATTATAGTCGAAGCGATAGAGCAGAATTTCGTAGAGCTTATCGCGCGCCCAAGCTGACATGTTGCGTTCTTCAATAGTCAGATCGTCGAGGATCAAGACGGGCGCGTTCTTCAGCTCGTGCAGCCGCCGGTCGTAGCTGACAGTGGCGCTGGGGTAGAACGTGGCGCGCAAGTGGTTGATCAGATCAGCAGCTGTCACGAAGAGCGCTCTGGGCGCGTGCGCGTTCAAGACGTGCGCAATGGCGGCGGCGAGGTGCGTTTTACCGCAGCCGGGACGCCCCGTCAGCACTAGCCAGCCTTGCGGACTTTCGGCGTAGGCGCGGGCAGTTTGCACAGTCTGTTGCAGGCGGCGCAGCGCATCCTCAGGCAAATTTTCGCCCTCGCGCAGATCGAACGTCTCAAAGGTCATATCGCGGTAGCGGCTCAGGTCGCTCAAGTCTGCCTCGGCCCAAGTCATGATCGGCGAGCGGCGATCGGGCAGCAGGAGGCGCACGCTGCGCGTCAAGTCTTGGTCTAGCAAGCGACTGCGAATGCGCGGCTCGATCTGCGCAGGGTCGCGATTGGTCGTCACAACGGTCGGCAAACGGTAGCGATGCCGATCGTTGAAGAGCTGATAGAGCTTCTCGACCGCCCAAGCCGTCGGGCTCTCAGCGCCGAGATCGTCCACAACAAGCAGCGGAGCTTTGCGGATGCGCTCAAATAGCTCGTCATAAGCGGTCTCGCTGCTCGGCCCGAACGCGCCGCGCAAGTGATCGAGCAGGTCGGGCGCGGTGATGAACAGCACAGGCACGCCGCGCTCGATCGCAGCGTTGGCAATGGCGGCGGCGAGATGCGTCTTGCCTGTGCCATAGCCGCCTTCGAAGAGCAGCCAGCCCTCAGGCGCTTCAGCGTAACGCAACGCGATCTCAGCAGCGGCCTTGAGGGTGCGCCGTTGCGCTTCAGTCAGACTTCGGCGGCGCGCCTCTGAGAGATCGCGGAAGATTTGCCGCAAGTGCGCCTCGTTCGGCTCTAGGATCGTGTAATCTATCTCGAATGTGGCGAACGTTTTGCGCGCATACGCCTCAAGATTGCCCAGCGTGCGCAAGCGCGCCACTTCGCGGCTGCGATAGCCCGCCTGCTGGCAGGCGCACGGGAAGAGCTTGCCGAAGTTAGGATGACCGACCGGCACATCTTCGCGCAGCAGACCTGTCCCTTTGCAGATCGGGCAGGTCTCGACTTGCGCGTTCAGCGTGAGCGCATCTGTCATGGCACATCTTCCAACAGACTCGTGCGCAGCTGAGTATAGCGCGCTGCGCCTTGCTCGGCTAATCAAAGATCGCCGGCGTCGAGAGGTCGTAGCTGCCTCAACAGCGCCATTGTGGTCGGTTAAGCGTGACGCGCTGCCGCTTTTGCGCTAGACTGCCTTAAATCATCACAGTGAGGCCGGTTTTCAATGGACTTGATTTACGCGATTGTGCTGGGCATCGTCGAAGGCGTCACGGAATTCCTGCCAATCTCTTCCACAGGACATTTGCTGGTCGTCTCTGCCCTTCTAGACTTTCCAACAGCGGCGCTGCAAGCGCCTGATTCGAAAGCCTTTCGCGACACTTTCTCAATCTTCATCCAGATCGGCGCGGTTGCGGCAGTCATCGCCTTCTATCGGCGCGACCTGATAGCGCAAGCGCGCCACATTTGCTGCGATCGGGCTGTGCAGCGCTTTTGGTCGGGCATCATCCTCGCGTTTTTGCCGGCAGCTATCGTAGGCTTCCTGCTGCGCGATCTGATCAAGACGGCGTTGTTTACGCCGCTTGTAGTCGGCATTGCGCTCGTGATCGGCGGCGCGGTCTTCCTGTGGATCGAGCGCCGTCTGCGGGCGCCGCACATTACAACGCTCGAGTCAGTCGGTCTGCGCCATGCGTTTTTGATCGGCTTGGCGCAAGTGATGGCGCTGATTCCGGGCGTCTCGCGCTCAGGCGCGTCTATTGTGGGCAGCCTGCTGATCGGCTTGGATCGGCGCACGGCGACGGCTTTCTCCTTCTACCTAGCGCTTCCGACACTTGGCTTGGCGACGCTCTTCGATCTGCTGCTTGCGTTGCACGCAGGCGCAATCAGGAGCGAACACCTGCTGTTGTTCGGCGTCGGCGCGCTGGTCTCGTTCATCGTGGCGTGGTTAGCGATGGCATGGCTGCTACGCTATGTCTCGCGCAACAGTTTTCGCGTTTTCGGTTATTATCGAATTGCCGTAGGCGCTTCTATTATTGCGTTATTCACAACAATCTTGGCGGGTTGAACATGCAACAAGCATCGAATGTGATCATTCGCCGCTTGACGACGCTGGAAGAGTATCAGGCAGTTGAACAGGTTGAGCGTGAAGCATGGGCAATCACTGATCCGCGCGATTATGTGCCGCTGCACGTCTTGGTGACCGCGCAGAAGAACGGCGGCTTGGTGGCAGGCGCTTTTGAGCTGAGCGGCAAACTGATCGGCTTTACCTTCAGCTTCTTAGGCATGACGGCTGACGGTCGTCTCAAGCACTGCTCGCACATGACAGGCGTGCTGCCAAGCGCACAAAGGCGTGAGATCGGCTACCGCTTGAAGTTATTTCAGCGCGGTGAAGTGCTGAAGCAGGGTCTAGAACTCATCACGTGGACGTACGATCCACTGCAGCGCCCGAACGCGCGCCTGAACATAGCAAAGTTGGGCGCGGTCGCGCGTACATACTACTACAATCTATACGGAGCGATGAGCGACGGCATCAACGCGGGCTTGCCGTCGGATCGCTTTGAGGTGGAGTGGTGGCTGAAGAGCGCGCCTGTAGTCGCGCGGATCGAAGGGCGTTACGCGCAGCCGCGCCTTGCCGATCTGTTGGCGAAGGGCGTGCCGTTCGCCTTGCGCGGCGTGCAGATGGCAGATGGCTACGCGCCACAACGCCTGCCATACGATGAGTCGCAAGACGCCTATTTGGTTGAGATTCCGTACGATTTCAACGCGCTCAAGCGGCAATCGATCATCTTAGCCAAGGCATGGCGGCATGAGTCGGCGCAAGTGTTCAGCGATCTCTTCAAACGCGGCTACGTGCTGCACGACTTTCTGAGCGAGGTAGAGGGCAAAACACAGCGCGCCATTTATCTGCTGACGCGCAATCGGACTGATCTGTTCGGCTGAGCGCGCCTTCGCTCGTGAAAAGGGCGCGCAACGTGCGCTATACTTCAGGCGCTATTCAGCTCGAACAGCATTGAGGTCATCTTGGCGCAGCGCACACGATTGGCGGCCATCACAGCTGTGCTATTTGCGGCAGCAGCTTTGCGCCTCGCTGGGCTGACAACTTTGCCACCAGGCTTCCACGACGAAGAGATTGTCCAGATAGAGATCGGAGCGCTAGCGCGCAGCGGCGCCATTGCATCTTTCTACGCTGTGGACGATGCGAGCAGCGGGCGCGAAGGCTTGTTCGGTGTCTTGCACGGTTGGCTGAGCATTTTCTTCGGCAAGGGGCAGCTGCCGCTGCGCTTTTTCGCGGTCGGCTGCGGGCTGCTGAGCGTCGCGCTCCTCTATGCGCTCGGCAGACGGCTCTTCGGGCATTTCAGCGGCCTAGTGGCTGCCATTGGCATGGCGTTGACCTTCTATCCGATCATCATCGGACGTTCGATCGCGCGAGAAGCGCTCGCCGTGCCGCTGATCGCGCTGACGTTGTTGGTGATGGCAAGCGCTGTGCATCTGCGTCGTCACGTTCAGCCTGCCTTGCCGAAGGCCGCGCTGTATGCTTCGCTCGGCGCGCTGATCGCGCTGACCGCTTATGCGCATTGGATCGGCTTGCTGCTCGCGCCGTTGTTTGGCGCGTTCGTCGTCTATCTGCTCGTGACGCGCCAGCCGATCTTGCGGCGCGTCGTCAGCTACAGCTTGTTCAGCGCGCTGATCGCGCTGATCGTCGCCATCCCATACATCGGTGCCACAGTGCATACATTTCCGATCAGCAGCCTGAACACGCTCTGGTCAAATCGCCCTGAGCGCTTAGAAGAATTCCTGAGCAGCTTCTGGCAAGCGATTGGCGGCCTCGGCATCTATGGCGATGTATCGCCGCAGCAGAATTTGCCCGCCATGCCGCTCTTGAGCCCTATCGGCTTCATCTTGCTGCTGGTCGGCGTGTTCGAGGCGCTGCGGCGCTTTCGGCGTGCGCCGAACTACGTCCTGCCGCTTTTGGCGCTCTTGTTCGGTTTGCTGGCAGATGCTTGGACGCGCGGCGCGCTCGACTTCAGCCACCAACTTTTGGCGCTGCCTGCGATCATGCTCTTGATGGGCGCAGGAGCAGCGAGCGTTGCCAATATCCTCCGAGCCAATCTGCCGCGCGCGACCGCCGAGCGTTTGATCCTCTTCGGCACCTCCGCGATTGCCGCTACCACTTGCTTCGCCGCAAGCGATCTGCTCTTCCGCGTCTGGGCGAACCGCGATGATGTGCAGAGCGTCTATCGTGCGCGGCTCGGTCATTTAGCAGCCTATCTGGATCGCACTTACGATGGACTCTCGACGTCCATCTGCACGTTCTCGCTCGATGCGCGCGCTGCAGCGCAAGGCGCTGAGCATCGCTTCGCGGCGCGTCCTGATCCGCAATTGCTAGAATTGATGTTGCATCGCCATGACCTAGCGCTGCGCTACAGCAATTGCCTCGATGCACTGGTGCTGACGAACGGTGGCGCGGCGCAGCGCTACGCCTTCGCTCATCCCGCGGCGCGCTCGCGCATCCCCGAGCCGCTCAAGGCTTGGCTGCAGAACGCCGCCGATGTGCCTGTGGCGAATTTGCCGAGCGGCAGCGTGTTGCTCGTGGATGCAGCGCAGATCGTCGCCGATGATTTCGGGCAGGTCATCTTGAGCCGAGTGTGGTGGTCGCCCGAAGAGAGCCGCGCCAACGCGGAGCCTGCTGCGCTGCCTTTGCGCATGGGCGGCTACCTGACCTTCGAAGGGTACCGTCTGTTGCCCGAAGCCGAGCGCTACCGCGCCGGCGATCTGCTGCGCGTGGTGACTTATTGGCGCGCCGATGGCGAGCAAGTGCCCGGCTTGCGCTTGTTCGCGCATGTCTCGCGCAATCCTGACATCCCGCCTGCCTTGCAAAACGACGTGCTGAACATTGAGTCCAGCTTGCTGCGCGACCGCGACGTCTTCATTCAGATCATAGACCTGCCTTTGCCGCCCGATTTTCCCAGCGGCGATTATTTCCTCTCAATTGGTGCGTATAGCGAGGGCGACGGTCGGCGCTTGCCGATCTACGACGGCGAGACGCCGCGTAGCGATCGCTTGTTCCTGAGAAAAATCCGCGTGGAATAGGCGCGATCATGTTCGAGTTGCTCTTCTTAGGCACATCCGCTTCGGCGCCGTCAATCCATCGCGGGCTCTCGGCGCAGCTGCTCATCGCGAAGGAATATCGCTTCCTGATTGACTGCGGCGAAGGCACACAGCGCCAAATTTTGCGCAGCGGAGTCGGCTTCAAGCGCTTGAACCGCATCCTGATCACGCACGGACACCTGGATCATATTCTCGGCTTGGCGGGCTTGCTCTCGACCCTAGTGCGCTGGGAGAGCCTTGACGAGCTGGAAATTTACGGCAGTCGCTGGGCGCTCGACCGCGTGCAAGACTTGATCTACCGCATCGTCTTCCGCAACGAGCGCCTGCCGATACCGATTCATCTAATCGAGGTGCAAGAGGGCGTCTTCTTCGAGACGCGGGATTTCACAGTGAGCGCATTCCCCGTCACGCATCGCGGCGCGGGCTGCCTCGGCTATGTTTTTCAAGAAAAAGCGCGCCGTCCGTTCCTCGCTGAGAAAGCCGACGCGCTCGGCGTGCCATTCGGGCCTGAGCGGGCGCAGCTGGTGCGCGGGCAGCCTGTCACGCTCGCCGATGGTCGCGTGATTCAGCCCGACGACGTGCTTGGCGAGCATATTCGCGGCGCGTGTTACGTCCACACTGGCGATGTGGGGCGCACAGATGACATTCTCGAGTATGTGCGCGGAGCGCACGCACTTGTCACAGAGGCGACTTACCTGGACGCTGATGCAGAGCTGGCGCAGCACTTCGGACATATGACGGCGGCAGGCGCTGCGCGGCTGGCAGCGGAAGCAGGCGTGCAGACGCTGATCCTGACGCATCTCTCACGGCGCAGCCGCGAGCGCGATGTGCTGGCAGAAGCGCAGGCGATCTTTCCCAACACTTACGTGGCGCGCGATTTTGACCGCTTCAGCATCAATAAAGAGCGCGGCGTGACCAAATTGCCGCCACTGCAGGCGGGCGGTCACGCCGAAGCAGAGGACGAGATAGCGCTAGAGCCGCCTGATGACTCGCCGCTTGAATGCTAATCTGACTCGGGCATCAGGCGCTGCGAGCGCGAATCGTTGATCAGCCGCGCTTTGGCGATGAACGTCTCGACAGGCATCCCGCCGAGGTCCTCGCCGCTGCGCAGCCGCACTGAGATCGTGCCGCTTTCCACTTCGCGATCGCCTGCGATCAGCATGTAAGGGATTTTCTCGCCCTGCGCTTTGCGAATCTTGGCGTTCATGCGCTCTTTGCCGTCGTCTACGTCGGCGCGCAAGTCCGCTTCCAACAACTTTGCCGCCACGTCGCGCAAGTATGGCACATGCCGATCTGCCACTGGGATCAGGCGCGCTTGAATCGGCGCCAACCAAACAGGGAACGCGCCGCCGAAATGCTCGATCAAGATCGCCACGAAGCGCTCCATGCTGCCAAAGGGCGCGCGATGGATCATGACAGGACGATGCACCCGATTGTCCTCGCCCATGTATTCCAGCTGGAAGCGTTCAGGCAAGTTGTAATCCACTTGCACTGTGCCAAGCTGCCACTCGCGCTTCAGCACATCGCGGAAGATGAAATCGAGCTTCGGGCCGTAAAAGGCGGCCTCGCCCTCTGCCACGTAGTAGCGCAAGCCGAGCTTTTCGACTGCGTTGAGGATCGCCTGCGTCGCTTTTTCCCATAGCTCAGGCGCGCCTACGTATTTATCGCTATTCGGGTCGCGCGTGCCGACGCGCACGCGGAAATCGTGGAAGCCCATCAGGTCGAAGATGCGCTGGATCAAGCGCACCACGCCGATGAACTCTGCCTCAAGCTGCTCGGGCGTGGCGAAGATGTGCGCGTCGTCTTGGGTGAAGCCGCGCACGCGCGTCAAGCCTGTCAGCTCGCCGCTCTGCTCGTAGCGATAGACTGTGCCGAATTCGGCGAGGCGAATGGGCAGGTCGCGGTAGCTGCGCGGCTCACTGCGATAGATTTCGATGTGATGCGGGCAGTTCATCGGCTTGAGCATGAACTCTTCGTCGTCAAGCGTCATCGGCGGGAATTGGCTATCCGCATAGTACGGATAGTGACCAGATATGCGGTACAGGTCTACTTTGGCGATGTGCGGCGAGACGACAGGCTGATAGCCCGCGCGCAGCTGCTCGGCGCGCAAGAAGCGCTCTAGGATATCGCGCAGGATGGCGCCTTTTGGCTTCCACAGCGGCAGGCCCTTGCCGACCAGCGGACTGAAGGTGAATAGGCCGAGCTGCTCGCCGAGCTTGCGATGGTCGCGCGCCTTCGCTTGCTCCAGCTGATTCAGATATTCCTCTAGCTCAGCCGCTGTATGCCACGCTGTGCCATAGATGCGCTGCAATTGCGGGCGCTTTGAGTCGCCGCGCCAATAGGCCCCGGCGATGCTCATCAGCTTGAAAGCGTTCGGATTCAGCTCGCCTGTGTGTGCCACGTGCGGGCCGCGGCACAAATCCTCGAAGGTATCCTGCCGATAGGTGGTGATGACAGGCGCTTCGGCGATTTTATTGCCGTTTTCGTCGTAGCTGCCGCGCTCCAATCCGTCGATCAGCTCCAACTTGTAAGGCTGATTGGCGAAGAGGCGGCGCGCTTCCTCAGCGCTGACCTCGCGCCGTATGAACGGGAAGTTGCCGCTGATGATGCGGCGCATGCGCGCTTCGATCTCAGGCAAGTCGGCCTCGGTCAGCTGACGCGGCAGCTCGAAATCGTAGTAGAAGCCGTCTTCGATCGGTGGGCCGATAGCGAGGCGCCCTTCGGGGAAGATCTCCAGCACCGCCTGCGCCATGACGTGCGCTAGAGAATGGCGGATGCGGTAGAGCAAGCTCTCTTCGTAGCGCTCGGACATGATCCCTCAACTTGTGCGAGTGGCTGCTAGCGTGAGTTGGCGGCGTGCAAGCGCAGCAAGGCGCAGCGCGCCGCGATTCAACTGGTCACTACACCTGTTTGCGTTGAGCAGTGAGGCACTTTTTGTCTGCGTTCAGGCGTCACTAGCTCGGCATAACGTCGCCCTCAGGCAGCAAATCAGCCACCTGGCAAGGCACGAAGACGCTCTCGAAAGTGCCGAGCGTGATCAGGTTCTCAATGGTATCTTCAATCGTCTCGGTCAGCAGATTCTCGACGACCACATGCGGCGTCTCAAGCGTGACAAAGCGCACAGGCAAGAGCTGGGCTTCGGCCTCCGCCACTTCGCGGCTGATGTGCATCTGCCGCTGCAGAAATGGGACGGTCACGAAATGCGCCAGCCAAGTTTGCCCATCTTGCAGCTCCACGATCACGTCTGTGCTATCCTGATAGGGATTGAAGCCTTCCACGGCGGCTTGTTCGATCCAGATACGCTTCAGAAAGGGGAACATGCGTTTACTCCGTTGCACACGGGATGCACACAAAAGCTCCGCGCTCAAGGCCGAGCGAGGGAGCAAGTTGCAGCTCTCAATTGTAAGCGGCGCGCTCATACATTTCAAGCGTCGCCCGTCATGTTTGTTTGTTGTATATAGAGTATTACAATCCTTAACCTTCGTCAATAGTGCAAAATGCTGCGCTCAGCGCCGATCCTCGCCAAGCCACCTAGCGATGATCGCCGCTAAGCTGCCATCGGCGCGCATGGCTTCGAGCGCTTCGCTCACCTTGCTGGCGAGCGCCAAATCCTGAATTCGCAGCACGACGTGATAGCCCTCTGAGTGAATCGGCTGCTCGGCAATGCGCAGATCAGCCTCGCGATGCTCGCGCAACCACAGCCGCGCCGAGAGGTAGTCTACCAGCGCTGCATCTGCCTCGCCCTCAGCGACCGCTGCGAGCGCGGCGCTCGGCTCGGCATAGTGTTGCACTCGCAAGCTGCGCAGGCGGCGCAACCAGAGCCGTGCTTGCTCATCGCCGAGGCTGCCATACTCAGCGGCGATGCGCTTGCCCTCCAAATCCGACATGCGCTGATAGAGACCCTTTGGCGAGACCAAGAAATAGCCGCCGTCTAAGTACGCTCCTACGTACAAGAAAGTGTCGAGGCGGAACGGATCAAGCGGCAACGCTGAGATCAGCGCGTCCACCACGCCTGTGTGCAGCGCGTCATACAGTCCGTCCACGCCCATTGGCGCGACCTGCAACCGCACGCCGAGGCGACGCGCGATCTCAAGCGCGATATCCACATCCAAGCCGCTGATCCGCTCGCCCTGCATCACGGCGAACGGATAGTAGCTGGTATCCATGCCGACGACCAGCACTGCGCGCGCCTGCACGCGCTCCCAGCTTGGGTCAGGGCGAAAAAAATGATAGCGCCCGTAGCGCACGCCTTGCACGAACAAAAACACGCAGCACAGCGACGCGACGAGACGGCGCAGCGTGTGGAAAAGTGCAGCATTGCGCGTTGGGTAGCGTCTCATGGCACCTCGCGCTCGCCGAGCGCCCAGCGCCGAACTTCCTCGTAGATCGGGCGCGGGCGAAAGCCAACTGTCACAAAAGCGTAGCCGTCCATGTAATTGCGGTAGAGCGTCGGCGCGCGGAAGAACCAAAAGCACAGGTTGCGCACGGTTTGCCAAGTGCTTTCAGCGTAGCGCAGCGCGGCGAGCGTGTACTCGATACGCTGGCTAGGACGCACAGCGTGTGTCCAGCGCGGATGATCATTCCAACTGCTCTCTGTGATGTAAATCGGCTTATCGGCGTCGCCGAAGGCGCGCATGATATCGAACAACAGCTCAGCGCGACGGAAATTCAGGCGGTCAGGCGCGGGCGGATCGTCAGGCGGCGACGTGAAGCCATAGGTATGCACCGCCAGCGCATCGAAATATGCGCCGCCGCCCGCTTCGTATATGCGCCGCAGGTAAATCAGATCGCTCATGCCATTCGCGCCGTCTTCGGGCTCAAGCGTCGGCGCCAGCGCTGCGCCGAGAATCTGGACCTCAGGGTTGGCGGCATGCGCCGCTTGGTAAACCAGCTTGAGGAATTCGACGTATTCCTCAGGCGTGACGCGCCGAAAGCCCCACTCAAAGTATAGGTTCGGCTCGTTCCAAGGGATGATGTGCGTCACCTCGCCGCGATAGCGCGCCGCAAATGCCGCTACAAATGCCGCGTAATCGGCGTAGCGCTCAGGCGCGAGGTAGTTGAGCGACGTCGGCTGCAGGCGCGGATCAGGGCGCGCCCAAGCAGGCACAACGCCAAGCCGCGCAATGACCGTCAGACCTTGCTGCCGCGCCAATCGGATGATTCGATCAGGATGATGCCAGTCGTAGACGCCTTCGCGCGGCTGAATGTATGCCCAAGGGAAAAGCTCTACAATCGCGGTCGCGCCCATCTCGCGCACCATGCGCAATGTATGCCAAATTTTCCAATCTTCCACTTCATCTACAAGGCGCGTGTGCATGCATAAAATCGGATGCGCTGTTTGGACGCGCTGAGGCGGCTCAGGTTGCAGGCGCGCGCGCGCAGGCGCTAAGTTCAGCAAAATGACCGCCAAAATTGCGCCGCGCAGCCATATGCCGCGCCGTTGCCACAGCCATCGCACGGCGCCCCCTGCGCGATATGGCCATGATTCAGCCACGTGCACTGTCCTCGAGCAGGCCGTAGAGCATCAGGTCAACCATGCCATCTAGCCAAACCTGCTGCGGCAGCAACCGCATGGCGAAGCGCGCCAATTGCGGCAACGCATGCTCCGAGACGATATAGCCGATCCACATCGCGAGCAGCGTCCGCCCGATCACAGCGTCTGGGACAGGGCGCAGCGCGCCGCTCGCCTTCATCTTGTTCAATACTTCAATCGCTTTTGGAAAAATCGCGGCGCTCAGATTGCCCAGAAACGCGCCGTTGTTGCTCTGCGCGTCAATGATAGCCAACCTGAAGAAATCGCTGTGGCGCTGCGCCACTTCAACAAGGCGACGCATCATATCGCGCAGGATGTCAGCCGCCGTCTCGCCTTGAACAGCGTCCAGCGCTGCCTCAAGCTCAGCCTGCGGCGAGTAAGCGCGCAGCACAGCAGCCAATAGCTTCTCCTTATCGCCGTATTGGCGTTGCACGGCGGATAGCTCGAGCTTGGCATGACGCGCCACCTGCTCAAGCGACGTCTCAGCGTAGCCGTGTTGCACAAAAACAGCGCGCGCTGCGGCTAGAATCGGATCGCTCGGATCGGCAGGGCGTTTAGACATAGCGCTCAGCGCCTCGCATTTCGACCGGCGCCGAGGTCGCTGATCTGACGCAACAGCGCAATGGCAGCGAGGCTCAGCCGAAACAGGTCTGCTGTGCTGATCGACTTGGGCGGCTGGCCGCTGTTGTTCTCTTCGGCGCTGCGCGCGTAGAAATGCGCTGAGAGGAAGCCGAACAGCGCGCCGAGCAAGCTGCCGAGCAAGTAAGCGGATGTTTTCCAGCTGCGGCGTGGCGCAGCGATCGTTTCAGGTGGCAAAGTTGGCTTATCACTCATGGTCGGCTATTCTCGTCCTCTGAGATACGAATGGCGCGGAATGGCGCGCTGATCAAGCGCTCAAACGCGGCGTAGCGGGCGTTCAAGGCGATGACAGGCTTCGCAGCGCGCTCTGAGAGCCTTTGCACGGTGAGGTTGGCGCGCCGCACTGCTCGATGAAGGCGTTCGAGGGTGTGGCGCGCACCTTTGTAAGCGCGTCGCGTGCCATAGAGGAGTACGATCAGCAGGGCATACGGTAAAAGACACAGAAGCGCTGCCGGTGCCGTGATCAGGAGCGCCAGGAAGGCGGCGACCGCGCTGAATCGCTCAGCGCTCAGCGCAAGCACCAGAACGCTCGGCACGATTGCGATCAACGCGCCTGATAGCACGAGCGGCGTCGCTACGCGCAACTGCACAAAGCGCTGATGCAGGCGCGCGCTACACGCAAGACGAAGCGTCTCTGCGTCGGGCAGTTGGCGGCGGGAAGAACGCCTCACAGGGTTTTCCTTTCTCGAATGCCCATTATAGCGCAGAAACGCACGCGCGCAGCCGCTCAAGACGACCAAAGATAACACACACTAGCAATCTCTGCACGCACTCGCGGCTGAAGCCCCGCATCGCTAGCGAGATTTGCATCTGCGAGCTTGCTGAGCCACCAGAGCATCTTTTGCCTCAGTGCGCGCGCACTGTTGCGTTGCGATCCACGCTTGAGCAATTGCATGAAGCATGAAGTCCGCCTTGAAAAAGCTGCACGAATTCTCGTGGAAAGTCCGCAACGACTCTGACAGGACTCAGGGACGAGTTTCTAACGCCTCTGTCGCTCCTGACTGCGCAGCGAGGGCGCTATAATCGGCAGCAGGGTTTTCTACAACCATTGACGAGAAAGCGCATGAAATAGCATGAAGTATCTGACAACGGTTAACGGGCGGAAATTTGAGATCGAGCTGGGCAAAGATGGTCGCCTAATCATCAATGGCGAGGCGCGTCAGGTTGATTTCCGTCATATCTCAGAGGCGCTTTATTCAGCGCTGATCGACAACAAGAGCATCGAAGCGCTGGTGGAGCGGCACGAAGGGCGCTACCACGTGCTGATCGAAGGCGAGCTTTATGACGTGGAAGTGCTGGACGAGCGCCAGCAGCGCTTGATGAGCGCTTCGAGCGGCTTGAGCATAGCGCAAGGCGAGATCGTGATCCGCTCGCCGATGCCCGGCTTAATCGTCGCAGTGCGCGTGAGCGAAGGCGAGCAAGTGCGCAAAGGACAGCCGCTGATCGTCCTCGAATCCATGAAGATGGAAAATGACATCAAAGCGCCGCGCGATGGCAAAGTTGAGCGCATTCATGTGGAAAAGGGGCAAGCCGTTGAACAGAACAAAGCTTTGATCACGCTCGCCTGAGATGAGCGCGCAAGCATGGCTGCCGCGCCTCATGATTATGTTGTGCTACGAGATGCTTGACGCACCGCCTGAGTCGGTTGACGGCGCAGGCTTGCTCACGCGCCGCTCTCATCGGCTGCCCATTGAACGCCAAGCGCCGTGCCACTGGCGCGACCTGCGCGATTGGTTTTGCTGAGGCGCGCAGGAGCGCTACAATTCACGCCCTGCATTCTGTAATAGCGCAGGATCGCCACATGAAAACGCTTCTTCGCCTTGTCGCGCTCGCGCTGCTGGGCGCGTTGCTGCTCAGCGCACTCAGCTTATCCGCCCCTGAGCGCGCCCTCAGCGCACGGCCAACTTTGCAGCCGACCGAGACTGCCGTCCCGCTCACCACGCCGACGACTGTCCCTGCGCCGCCGCTGCTCGATCTGCCTGAAGTTGACTGGCAGGACGTGAGCGCGCACAAGAAGGCGATGAAACCTGCCTTCGCCGATGACGTGGATCGATTTGTGAACGCCAACCGCTATTTCATCGTCGCCAGCTTGCGTTTTGAGCCTGACGCCGTCTTTCGCGGCGCGCAGCGCGTGCGCTTCACCAATCGCACGGGCGAGGCGCTCGATCTGATCGTCTTCCGCCTGTATCCGAACACGCCTGCGCTCGGCGGGCGCATGACCGTTCATCACGTTGAGGTGAATGGCACAAAAGTTGAGCCGAGCCTCTCAAACCTGCGCTCAGTGTTGGGAGTGCCGTTGCCTGTGCCGCTGCAGGCAGGCGAATCGGTCGAGCTGCGCCTCGATTTCACGCTCGTCATGACACGCGGTTTGAACACCAGCTACGGTCGCTTCGGCTACGTCAACGACGTCGTCTCCGCCACGGCCTGGTATCCCACGCTCTCAGTGTACGAGCCGAACGTAGGGTGGTGGACGGACTTGCCATCGCCGCAAGGCGATCCTGCCTACACTGAGATAGGCTTATACGACGTGCGCCTGACCTTGCCTTCGGATTTGGTGGTGGCAACAAGCGGCGTGATCATCGAGACGAGGCACAACGGCGACGGCACGATCACCTACCGCGACGTGACCGGTCCGATGCGAGATCACGCTTTTCAAGCGAGCCGACGCTACATGATCACGGAGACCGAAGCCGATGGCACGCGCATCGTGATGCTGCACTACAAAGATTGCGCCGAGCAGCCGACCGACGGCACGAAGGTCGCCATGCAATACGCAGTGCAGGCGCTCACGATCTTCAACGCCACGTTTGGCGAGTATCCTTATGCTGAGCTGGTCGTGGCGCAAAATCCAACGCCAAGCGGCGTGGAGTTTCCCGGCATCGTTCAAATTGCTGAGCGCGCTTGGGTGCAGGGCAATCGATTCCTCGAAGTGGTGATCGCGCATGAGATCGGACATCAGTGGTTTTACGCGCTCGTTGGCAACAATCAGGTGAGCTTGCCGTGGATTGACGAGTCGCTGACGAGTTACGCCGAGTTCGTCTACTTCCGCGCCGCCTACGCCGATCCAAAGGTCGGCGAGGCGTATGTGGATAATTTCCAGCAGCGCTACACGGCCTATCTCAAGCGCGGCCTGCCTGACCTGCCGCTCGAGCTGCCCGTGCGCAGTTACACGGGCATTGCTTATGGCGCGATCATCTACACCAAAGGTCCGCTCTTCTACGTGGCGCTAGAGCAACTGCTTGGGCGCGAGACAGTCTACGCGGCAATCGCAGAGTACTTCAAGCGACACAAATACGGCATCGCGGTCACAGATGATGTACAGCGCGCCTTCGAAGACGTCGCCAAGCGCGATCTGTCCGCGATCTTCAATCAGTGGGTGCGCGGTAGCGAGCCGCGTATCTCGAGCTCATCCTAGTAGAAGGGAGAATGAAGCGTGCGAGTCAATCGTTGGCTGACGCTTTGGGCAGCGCTAGCGATCTTGCCAATCTTGAACGCTGTCCACATTATGCTGACATACAGCACTAATAGTCCATACATCGAAGAGTGGTTCGACTCTGCATTGACTGCCATTGCTGTCCACGATGGAACGCTCACGCTTGGCCAACTTCTCACGCCAGTCTACGAGCATCCACATCTGTTCACCAAGCTGATGGTCGCTTTGCACACGCCGCTAACACGCTACAACCTTCAATTTGACATGCTACTCAGTTTGCTGATGAACGGGCTTATCCTAGCAAGCGTCCTATGGCTTGTCTGGCGGCAAGATCGGCGCCTAGCGCTGTGGCTTGCGCTGCCGCTGAGCGCGCTCATCTTCACGCCCAAACAGGCGATCAACTGGCTTGTTGGCTTTCAAAACAACTATTTTGCCTTCACGTTGTGCGTGGTAGCCGTGCTATTGATAATCCAAGTAACGGCGATTGGCTGGCGACCGCTGCTGCTGGCGGCTTTCATCGGCGTACTTGGCTCTATTGGGCTCGGCGCAGCGCCGATGTTCTGGCTGCCGCCTGTGATCACGCTCTGGCTGCGCGGCTATCGGCGTTGGCAGCACTACGCCGTTTGGTTTGTGATCAGCACAATCATGATTGTGCGCTTTGTTGTAAGTACACGCCCCGGCTCGCCACCTTCGTTGAACCAACTTGGATTGATCGCGCATTTCACAGTCGCCTTCCTAAGCGCCCCGCTCGCGCCAGTGATGCATCTAATTGCCGGCACACCAGTCGGCATCCTAGGTCTGCTGATGTTTGCATTCAACGCGCTACTTTTGCGCCGTCGCCCTGAATGGCTTGCGAGCTGGGCAGGCTTGGCGGCGTTCAGCGTACTCTCAGCCTTCATGACAGCCTATGCACGCTGGATCTTCTTCGATGGCGTTTCAGCCTTTCCACTCAACGCACGCTATGTGACCAATGGCGTGCCGTTTTGGGTTGCCCTATTGGTGGTCAGCGCGAGCAATTTGCTGCTATGGCGGCAACCATCTGTGCGATGGCTATATCGTCTGAATGCACTGGCAGGCATCGGCTTGAGCGCAGTCTTCCTAGCGAGTCTCGTCCTAGTTCGTCTGCCAGATTACATGGCGCGCAGGGCGTGTCTGCGCGAGCTGCCTGTCACGCGCGACCTTAACTGTGCAAAAGATCTAGCGGCAGGCAGGAGCAATTTGCTGCCAGTGTTGGTGCGCGCCGATCAGCTGGCTGTGCGGCGACTTAGCATATTTGCCCAAGAGCCGCCTGTTGTGCCGCGCTTTGGGGAGGTAGCAGTGCCGCTTCAGTTCATCGGCGATGGCTGGCCATCTGGGCGCTCGCCCGAGACGCGCTTCACAACGTGGGAAATCAACGGCGAGCGCCATAACGTCCTGTTGCAGCAGCCGCCTGCCATGCAAGATTGGACGGTTTGGTTTCAGCACATCACGGCGCCTGCCTACCTTGCAGCGTCGTTATACGTCGCGCCTGGCGAGCAACCCTCCGAAGGCGTCACCTTCCGAATCTATGGGCAATTATGGCTTCAAGAGCGCAAGCTGCTCTTCGAGCAGCACTTCGATCCGCGCACGCAGCGCGAGCCTGTGCCAATTCGCGTCAGCCTTGCGCCGTTCATGAATCAGCGCAATCTCCTGATGATCATTCTTGAGACAGAGACGTCTGACGCATCCTACAACGACCGCGCGATGTGGATCGAGCCGCGTTTTGTGCTTGAGCTGAGCGAAGAGGCGGCGCGCGCGCCTTACTATCCGCCACACTGAGGTGCGTCGCGCTCTGCGCGCCTCAGCATCTGCTCTGCAGCTCAGGCGCTATCGCGCTTTTGCCTAGCAGCGGCGTACATGCGCAACGCTTTCTCGCGTTGCATCTCATGATCCACTATCGGCGGCGGGTAGTCGCGCCCGATCAGCACGCCGAAGTGCCGTTGCTCAGCGGCGCTCATCGTGAACGGCGCGTGGATGAACTTGGCAGGTAGATTCGCCAGCTCAGGCAGCCATCGCCGAATGTAATTGCCCTGCGGATCGAATTTCTCGGATTGCGCAATCGGGTTGAAAATGCGGAAGTAGGGCGCAGCATCTGTGCCTGTCCCAGCTGTCCATTGCCAGCCGCCGACGTTGTTCGCCACGTCGCCATCCAACAGATGCTGCATGAAGAAGCGCTCGCCGTGCCGCCAATCGCACAGCAAATCTTTACACAAGAATGAGGCGACGATCATGCGCGCCCGATTGTGAATCCAGCCCGTCTGCAGCAACTGACGAATCGCCGCGTCCACTACTGGATAGCCCGTCCGACCTTCGCGCCAAGCGGCGAGATAGGCAGGATTATCTTCCCACTGAATGGCGTCATGGGCGGGGCGCAGATTGCGGCGCGCGCTGTGTGGATAGCGCGCCAGCACTTGATAGTTAAACTCTCGCCAGACCAGCTCGCTGATCCACACATCCACGCCTTTGCGCGCTGATTCATCCGGCGCGGCGGCACGCGCCTTGAGCGCCGCATGGTAGCACGTGCGCGCGCTGATCATGCCGAAGCGCAGGTAAGGGCTGAGCGCAGAAGTGCCGTCTTCGCCGTGCAGATCGCGCCGCTCGTGGTAGCGATAGATCGGCGCGGCTATGAAGGCATCGAGCCGCCGCAACGCTTCCGCTTCGCCCGGCGCGCCGATCGGCTGCGGCGCGGGTTGAGCGCCAGTTGGAATCGGCGCGCTCGGCAAGTGGGCCAGATCGTCAGGCAGCCGCAATTTGGCGCGCAGCGCGTCTGTGATGACGTACGGCTCAGGCTTGGGCAAGGCCTCCCATGCGCGGCGGAAGGGCGAATAGACGTCATACGGCTTGCCGCTCTTGCTCGGCACTTCGTGTGGCTCGTGAATGAGCAGATCGGCGCAGCTGTGCGCAAGCAAGCCGCGCTCGCGCAGCGCCTTCTGCACAGCTGAATCGCGCTTCACGGCATACGGGCTGTAGTCGCGGTTGAAGACGACGCCTTCCGCGCCGATCTCCGCGCACAACGCGGGCAGCATATCGGCAGGCGCGCCTTCGCGGACGATCAGACGCGCGCCGTAGCGCGCTAGATCAGAGTCGAGCGCGCGCAGGCCGTCGAAAAGCCATGCGAGGCGCGCGCCGCGCAGCCGCTCCGCGTTCAGCAAGGTCGCGTCCAAGATGAAGACTGGAATCACATGCTCAGCGTGAGTGAGCGCATAGTGCAGCGCCGCGTTATCGTTCAGGCGCAGGTCGCGGCGCAACCACCAGATCAGGCGTGTCATGGGCAGGCGTAATTCCTCAGCTCTACGCTGAGCAAATTTTCGTCATATCGCGTGCTGAATGGCAACTGCGCACTGGCTTTGAAGCGTGGCATACGCTTAACCGCGCCGAATTTCGCGCAGCTTGGCCGAGCGCTGCAGTGCCGGCCTGTCGGCCCGCGGGCAGGCGTTGCCGTCACAAGCTGTCAAGGTCAAGGGGGAAGGCCGAATCGGATTGGCGCGATAAGAGAGGCGCAGGTGATAGCTGCCACAGCGCCTGCTCCTACAGTGCTATTGCAGTCTGGTCAAGCCTGAGTCGGCACTTGTGCGCGTTTGCCCAGATCGGCTAAGAGCAGGCGCGCTGCCACGCCGCCGCTGAGCGTCACCATTGGCACTCCGCCGCCGGGGTGCGCTGTGCCGCCCGCGAAATATAGCCCGCGCACGTCGCGCGCGCGGTTGTGCGGGCGCAGAAACGCTGCGAGAGGCGTGTTCGAAGACGTGCCATAGAGCGCGCCGCGCCGCGCGCCTGTCAAGCGCGCGATATCGGCTGGCGTCAACTGATATTCAGCGCGGATGTGCGGCACAATGCCGAATTTGGCAAGCGCCGCCAACACGCGATCGCGGTAGCGCGGCGCATCGCGCGTCCAATCGTAGCGCTCGCTCAGCGCAGGCGCGTTGACCAGTACAAACCAATTCTCCATGCCCGCAGGCGCGTCTTCTGGGTCGCTCTTCGAGGTGATCGCAACATAAACAGTCGGATCGCTCGGCGTCACACCGCGCTCAAAAATATCGGCGAACTCGGCGCGGTAGTCATCCGTGAAAAAGACGTTGTGGTGCGCAAGGCGCTCATGCGCACCTTGCACGCTGAGCAGCAGCACATAGCCTGAGCAGGATGGCTCTGCGCGCAGCAGGCGCCTCAAGCGCGCCGCGTTGACCGCCTCAGCAGGCAGGAGTTTCTCATAGACCGTCGCCACGTCCACATTGGCGACGACTGCCTTGGCGCTCATGCGCTCGCCGCCAACCTGCACGCCGCTCACGCGTCGATTCTTCACCAAAATGCGCTCGACTGCGCAGCTCGTCCGAATCTCGACGCCGAGCTCCGTTGCGAGGCGCGCCATTGCGCGCGCAATCGCGTAGACGCCGCCGCGCGGATAGTAGACGCCACCATTCAGCTCCACGTGCCCGATCACATTCAGCGTGGCGGGGGCGCGGTATGGACTGGCGCCGACGTATGTGGCGAATCTGCCCAGCAATTGCCGCAGGTGCGGCGAGCGCACAAAGCTGCGAATGGCGGCATCCATCGAGCGCATGGCGTCCACGCGCAACGCATCGCGCAGCGGCACTTTGAACAGGCTGGCGGGCGTCGGCGGCGTATCGTAGATGAACACCTCGCCTGTGATGCGATGCAAGCGCGCCGCATACGCCAAATACGCCAAGTAGCCCTCTACGTCGCGCCGCTCGATCTGCTCGATCTGAGCGATCATGCGCGGCAAGTCCCTTGTAGCGTCCAGCACTGTGCCATCGCGATAGAAATAGCGTGTGAGCGGCTCGGCAGGCAGCAACGTCAGATAGTCGGCCATGCGCTTGCCCGCCGCCGCGAAGAGCGCCTCGAAGACGTGCGGCATGGTGATGACTGAGGGGCCGGTATCCCAGCGAAACCCTTCGGCGCGCAACTCGCTCATCTTGCCGCCGACCTGCGCATTCTGCTCGAACACGATCACGCGCTCGCCCGCCGCCGCCAGATGAATGGCTGCGCTCAAGCCGCCGATGCCGCCGCCGACGATCGCGATTGGCTCAGCCATATCTCGCTCCCTCGCCGCGCAACATGCGTCCTTTCCACTGCACGCCGCCGTAGCGCAGCCGCCAATAGAGCGCCTGCGCAGCAATCCGCGTCATCAATGCAACTGAGATCGGCATCAGGAGCGCGTCTGACAAGCGCTGCCGCGACGTCGCCGCCGTCAACATGCGCAGCGCAATCACGCCCGCGCATAGCAGCGCAGGAGTCGCCGCGAATCCGCTCAGCGGCAGCCAAGCGAACGGCGCCACGAAGGCGAGCCAGTGCAGAGCGGTCGAGAGGAGCAGGAATGCCACGCTATCGCCATGCCCAGCGAGGATGTTCTTGGCGAAGCCATCGCGCACAGCCATCCAGCCGCGATACATGCGGCAGCTGATCAGCTGATTGCCGTCGAACATCCGCAAGCGCAGCCCTGCCGCCTTGATCCGCCGCGCCAAAGTCACGTCCTCGACCACTTTGCTGCGCACTGCCGCGTGACCGCCGATCTGCTGATAGGCCGCGCGCCTGAACAACATAACCTGCCCATTGGCGGCCGCGAAAATCATCAGGCGCGAGTGGTGAACCATGATGATCGGCAGGTAGGCGAGGATGGCGAACATCATCAGCGGCACGACTAGGCGCTCTGCCCAAGTTTGCGCAAGCTGCGTTGGCCAGACGGTCAGCAGATCGGCGCGCGTGCGAGCCATGTGCGCGACGAGCGCGCTGAGCGCTTCGGGATGCCAGCGCACATCTGCATCGCTGAAGAGCAGCCACTCGCCGCGCGCCGCTTGGCTCAGCTGATGACATGCCCAATTCTTGCCGCCCCACCCCGCAGGCAATGGCGCGCCGCGCAAAATGCGTAAGCGCGGGTCGCCCGCCGCTGCGGCACATGCCGCCTCGCTTGTCCCATCGGTCGAGTTGTCATCCAGCACGAGCAGCTCGAAGTTTGTGTAGCTCTGTGCCAAAAGGCTGCGCACGGTCTCCCCGATCACACGCGCTTCATCGCGCGCTGGAATCAAAATTGAAAGATGAGGCCTCTCGCTCGGCGTCAGACGCCTCAGGCGCGGGAAGAAGAAAACGTTGCTGATCGCCGTCACGCCGAAGAAGAAGAGCGCGCCGCCGCTGATCAACGCGACGAGCGCCTCGATCATCACGCTCTCCTCAGAAGGCGCAGGCGCAGCGGCAACGCCAGATCGGCCCGCTGCTTATACAAGCTGATCAGCAAGCAGCCGCTCATCACTGCAATCAGGTTCTGGTCTGCGCCTGATAGCACCAAGTACAGCAAGGCGCTCAGCCCTGTCAAAATAACCGACCAGCCGCTCACAGTGACCATGTAAAACCAGAAGACCAGCAGCGTGAGCAAGATGATCGGTATGTACAGCAGCGTCAAGCCGATCCAGATGCCGCCCATTGTGGCGATCGCCTTGCCGCCCTTGAAGCCCAGAAACGGCGAGAACGCATGACCGAGCACTGGCGCCAGCGCCACTGGCACAATTTCTGTGCCGCGAATGCCGAACGTCCAATGGGCGAGCCCGACCGGCGCTGCGCCTTTGGAGATATCCAGCAGCAGCGCCACCACGAACCATCGCTTGCTGCCCGCGCGCAGCACGTTTGTTGCGCCAGGGTTGTGATCGCCATAGGCGCGGATGTCGGTGTGCAGCGCCAGCTTGCCGATCCAGACCGAGAATGGCATCGAGCCAAGCAAAAAGCCAATTGCACTCCACAACAGCCAGCTCATCGTTTGTGCTCCCGACCGAGCCACAGCGCTGCCAGCAGGAAACCGCCCATTGCCGCTGAGCCGACCGCGCCTTCGCTCGGCAAATTCCAGAAGAATATCACGCCGCCCGTCATGAAAAACCACGTCGCGCCGTACAGAAACAGCAACGGCTGGCGCGGCAGGTCAGCGCGCGGCATCGCAAGCGCCGTCATCAGCCCTGAAGCCAGCAGCCAGCCGCCATAATTGCTGAGCGGGATGCTGAAATACGCGCCTCTCTCCTGCCAGCGCCAAAAGTCCCACGAGACCAACAGCGGATCGAGGAACAAATCCCATGCAGTGAAGGCAAGCGCGCTGACCGCGATGAAGGCCAGACGGCGCATGAGCGGTCGCCCCGCCAAAGGCTGTGTGATGCTGAAAGCGACCGCCCAAGCCGGCGGCAACATCATCAGCCACGCCAGCGGGATCAAGATCGGCACGCCGCCTAGCTGCGGCTGCAGACGCTCTGTGTAGCTGTAGAAGCCGAACGGAAAACCTGTTCGATGTCCGATCCACTCAATCGTCCAGCCGAGCGCGATCGCGCTCAGCGCTGTGAGCGCGATGCGCAACGCCGACCAGCGCTGGTGCAAAAAGGCGAGCCCGACGGCAACTTGGAAGATCACGCCAATGCTCAAAGCAATCGGGGTTGCCGAATCGCCGAGCAGCCAACGCGCGATCGGCAAGCCGATCATTGCCAGCAGCCAGCCGATCAGCAGAGCAAACGGCAGGCGATCCGCGCGCTCGAATTGCAAGCTGCGTAGCCGCGCCGCTAAGCTGTTCATGCGAACTGCTCCACAAATTCGCGCAGGGCGCTCTCCACCTGCGACCAATACGGCGCGCGCGAGTCGATCAAGCCATGCTCGGCCGGCACTTCAAGGTAGCGCACGGCGCCGCCGTAGCGCGCGACGAGCTGGCGCGTCAGGTGAGGCTTCACCAGCGTATCGTACGTGCCTTGCAAGATGAGCGCGGGCATTTTCAATCGCGGCGCGAGGCTCAAAGCGCGCTGACCGACTTGCCTGATCTGCTCAAAGACGCTGATCGGCAGCTTCAGATCGCGGATCGCCTGCTGCACTTGCGGATCGTCGAGATCAGCATCGGGCATGAAGTTGCGAATGCCTTCGCGCACTTCAGGCTTGGAAAAATCGAGGCGCAGCAGGCGGAACGGACGCACCTCAGGGAAGAGAGCCCGAAAGATAGGCATCATATTCCACAGGACGTTCTCGATCCTGCTGAACGGCGCGGTCAGGATCAAGCCGTCAGGCGGCGTCTCAGCCGCGACGCACATGGCGAGGGCGCCGCCCATTGAATGACCGACCAACAGCAGGGGCGCGTGCGTCTTCTGCAGGGCTTGGAGCGCCTCGCGCACAGCGGCTACCCACTCCTGGTGTGTGCGCTTGGGCAGCGTCTCAATTTGCGCGCCAAAGCCGGGCAGTAAGATGCCCTGCACTGTCCAGTTCAGCGCGTTCAGGCAATCTGCCAGTGGGCGCACATCGGCGGGCGTGCCGGGAAAGCCGTGAATCATCAGCGCCGCCGCCTTGCCGCCTCGCATCAGGAAAGGCGCGTGTTCAGCGCCTTGAAAGGCCGTGACCGGTGGCAGCACAATCGCCTAATCCTTTTGAGGATAGCGCGGCACGATCAAGGCGTTGATCACATCCCAGATCAGAAGCAAGCCGCCTTGCACCATGATTCCCACCCCCATGCCGCGCTGAAACTCAGCGTTCTGACCGCCTCTCTGCGCGGCGCGCCGCGCCCAACTCAAGCCGCCCAGCATGTATAGGATGTCCAAACCTGCGTTCAGCCACAACAAGGCGCGGATGTTGCGCGCCTCGCGCGCCATGCGCTCAGGCGTGTGCGCTTCAGGCTGAGCAGCGCGCCGTTCGTTGCCTCTCTGCCCCAAAAAGCCAATCGCCAAATTCACGATGCTCCAACCGATTGCCTGCGCCCCAACGCCGCGCCAAAACGGCGTGAGCGCCTGCAACACCACGCCCGTTCCAAGATTGACGATGTTCCACGCGATCAACCGCCGCGAGAGCTTCTCATAAAAGCGCCAGATGCTCGGCTGCGCAGGCATAACCTCGCGGCGCTGTTGCTCTATCAACTGCAGGTGACTATCTGACATGACTACTCACTTCCGAACTTCAGCGTCTGTTTGCGGCTGAACAAACTGCGCAGCACCATCAGGTAGCGCGTCGCGCGCGCCTTGCTCTCAACCGACATCACAAGCGTCATCCCGAAGGTGATCAGCGCGTTCACGATGAAGAAGAACAAGAATTCTTCCAGCGGCAGCCGCTCCAAGAGCAGGACGTTCACAGTCTGCTCAGGGTTGATCGTCCACGTGCCGCTGCTGATGGCGAGCTTATCCGCTGCTGAGAGGTAGAGCGTCATCGGCGCGATTGTGAGCCATATTGCGCGCCGATTGCGCCACAGGATATCCGCGCCAAAGGCAGTCTGCAGCATGATCGGCGGCAACGCCCAGACGAAAAGCAGCGCCATGTACGTCCCCGGCCGCCAGCCAAGCGCTAGAATCGCTGCGAAGACCAACCAGACGGCGAAGATGGCGAGCGTGCTGACCCGCCGCAAGCGCACGCCGTTGACGGGCGCGGGCGCTTGCTCAGGCTTGTGGCGCAAGACCAGCAACAGCCAACTGCCTGTCAGCAAAGTCATCAAGACGAAGAAAGCGTATTCTTCAATCGGCACGTACCAGATGACTAAGCCCGTCACGAGCGCTGGATCGTACCACCAGACGCGCGTCGCCACCAGATAGTTATCCCAAGGCGTGGTGTAGAGAACGGCTACGATCACATGCGCCAGCAGGATCCAATGCGCGTGCCAGCTGCGCATGTGCGCAGGCACGCCGATGCCACGCCGCGTATCCAATATCGCGACCGCCCACAGCGCTAAGATTGGCGCGACGACGAAGATTGCCAGAAAGCCAAGGTAGGTCATTGCGCTGAAGATGGTCTCAAGATTAAGCGTACTTGATTAAGCATACTTGCTGCGCCGCGCGCGGCGCGCCTTGCGCCAGATGATCGGCAGACGGCGCAGCTTGCCAAGCGTGCTGACCCGCGCGCGCCTGCGGAAGACGTCGTAGTCGTTCGCCTCGATGTCGTTCAAAATCGCGCGATAGAGTTCAGCAGCTGCCGCGATGGCGAAACGTCCTTCGCTATTGAGCATGGCAATGCCCGCCCACGACTCAGCGTACAGTTGACGATTGCGCGCGATCTGGTAGCGCATGAAAGCGCGCCAATTCGGGGTGACGCGCCCTTCGGCGATATCTTGCTCGCGCACGCCAAACGCGCTCAGCTCATCTTGCGGCAGGTAAAGCCGCCCGTTGCGCCAATCTTCGCCGACATCGCGCAGCACGTTCGTCACCTGCAGTGCCACGCCGAGCTTGACGGCGTATGGAATCGCCTCATCGCTGGTGAAGCCGATGATGTGCATCGCCATCAGCCCGACTGTTGAGGCGACGCCGTAAGCGTACTCAGCCAGATCAGCGAAGGTCTCATAGCGGCGCGGCTGTAGGTCGGCAGCGCAGCCTCTGATCAGCTGCATAACGTAGCCTTTTGGAATGCGGTAGCGCGCTTGCGTATCCGCCCACGCCACTGCCACAGGCTCGCTCGCGGGCGGATGCGCCAGACTGATCGTGTGTTGCCACGCTTCAAGGCGCTCTGCGCGCGCTTCGCTTTGGCTACCGTCCACGATATCGTCTGTGACGCGGCAAAAGGCGTATAGCGCACGCACAGCGCGCCGCTTTGCATACGGCAAGAGCGCAGATGCCATGTAGAAGGTGCGGCTATGCAGGCGTGTGAGCGCATCACAATAGGCATACGACGCTTCCAATAGGCTCTTGTTGTGCTGCGTAGCGCTATCGGCGGGATGACTCTCAAGCGCTTCAAGCGCGCGCGCCAGCAAGCGATATTCCCAATTGCTCTTCGGCAGCTCAACCTGCATAGCCGAGACCTTCCTACGCGCTCGCGGGCTTGGCGACGGGCTGCACGCGCCGCTCGCTATCCGGATCGCCGATCAGGTTATCCACGATGATCGAGGATGATAACACGCCCGGCAACCCTGCGCCTGGATGCGTGCCCGCGCCTACGAAATACAAATTGCTGAAGTCCTCTGAGCGATTATGCGGACGGAACCACGCCGACTGCAGCAAGAGCGGCTGAATTGAGAATGCCGATCCCAAGTAGCTGCCCAGTGTATCGCGGAAGTGGAGCGGATCGATGTAGTGCTCGGCGACCAAGTTCGCTCTCAAGTCAGGCAGATATTCCGCCTCTAGGAACTGCATGATCGCATCGCGGTAAGGCTTCGCAAATTGTGTCCAATCCGTGCCGCTGCCCAGATGTGGCACAGGCGAGAGCACGTAGAAGTTCTCGCAGCCTTCAGGCGCAACGCTTGGATCAGTGATGGTCGGCATGTGCAGGTAGAGCGAGAAATCGTCGGCGACGCGCTTTTTCTTGAAGATATCGTCCAGCAGACCTTTGTAGCGCTCGCTCAGGATGATGTTGTGGTGAACCAAGCCGCTATCCAGATAGCGCCGCTTCGTGCCGAAGTAGATCACAAACAGCGACATGCTGTACTTATAGCGCTCAATGCGGCGATTGGTGTACTTTCGGCGATACTGCTCTGGAATCAGGTCTCGATAAGTCGTCGCTACGTCGGCATTCGAGACAATGATATCAGCTCGCAGGACGCTGCCATCTGCCAAGCGCACGCCTGTGACCTTGCGCCCGTCTACCAAAATCTCTTTCACCTCGGCGTTCAGCGTCACTGTGCCGCCCAGCTCGCTGAACAGCCGTCCGAGCGCGGCGACCACAGCGCCTGTACCGCCCATCGCGTAATGGATGCCCCACTCGCGTTCCAAGTAGTGGATCATCGCGTAGATGGACGAGGCATCGAACGGATTGCCGCCGATCAGCAGCGGATGGAATGAGAAAACGCGCCGCAGGAACTCATTTTGGATGAACTGCGAGGTGTAACGATAGACGCTCAGGTAGCTCTGCAATTTGATCAGATCGGGCACGATCTTGATCATGTCCCACAGGCTCAGGAACGGCTTATCCGCCAGCTCTAGAAAGCCTTTCTGGAAAATGGCTTTCGTAGTCCGCATGAAGCGCTGATAGCCTTCGCGATCTGCGGGATTCCAGCGCCCGATTTGCTCGAGGATGAAGGCTTCGTCGCCGTTATAGTCGAAATAGCGCTTGTTGTGATCGTAGATGCGGTAGAATGGGTTGAGCGGCACGAACTGGATGTAATCTTCGCGCTTGCGCCCTGCTACTGCGAATAGGTCGTCGAACATGAACGGCGCTGTGATGACCGTTGGGCCGCCATCGAACTTGAAGCCGTTCTGCTCGTAGACGTACGCCCTGCCGCCGAGCTTATCGCGCTTCTCTAGAATGTGAACATCATGTCCGCGCGCTGCGAGGCGAATTGCCACGCCCAGCCCGCCGAATCCGCCACCGATGACGATGATGCGTGCCATATGCTTTGTGCAGACCTTGCTAGTCAGCTGTGTAAGCTCAATCGTGAGCGTTAGACAGAGTTTGGGCAAGTCGGCGCGTTGGATTTTGATTTTGAGAGGAGCAGAGTGCGAGGCCTCGCGCCGCCTGCCTCATGCCGACTCAATTTTAGGCAGGCTTGGTGAATTTGCCTAGCGGCGCCGCTCGGCAGGGCGCAGTGCGATCACTCGCCGAGCAAGCGCGCCACTGCTTCAGCCATTGGGTCGTGGAGGATAGTGTAAAGGCGCTTAGCTTCGCGCAGCAAGTTCGCTCTATCGCCCTCAGGGGCAAGGCGCGCGCGCAGCCAGAGCGCATCTGCCTGCCCTTTGCGATAGTTCAACTTGCGCGCGAGCACTTCTGCCTCGCGTGCGAGTTTTTCTGCTTCCGCAGGGTTGTCCTGCGCTAGATGCAGCTCGCCCAAGCGCACCAGCGCGCGCGCCACAGCCTCTTGATCGCCAAGCTCGCGGCTGACGGGCAGCGCCGATTCAAGCAGCGCGCGCGCTTCATCATAGCGGCGCTGTGCGATCAACGTGCGCGCGAGATTAGCCTGAAAGATAGCCTGCCAGCGCCTGCTCTCGTTATCGTTCCCCTCGAGCATGCTGAGCGCTTGCCGATAGAGCTGCTCTGCTTTCTGCAGATCGCCCAGCTCGTGCTGCGCTTGCGCTAGGTTGCTGAGCTGAACAGCGATCAACAGCGAGTCGCCGAGTTGGCGACTGATGGCGAGCGCCGATTCCAGCATGGCCGCGCCCTCTTGCGCGCGCCCTGTGATGACGTGAAACCAACCGTAGTTGCCCAAGCGCACGCTCTCAGCGCGACGATTGCCCGTCTCGCGCGCGATGTTCAGCGCTTGTTCATAAAACGACTTCGCTGTCTCCACTTCGCCTAGATCGGTGTAGAGCGTGGCAACGTTGGAGAGCACGAAGCCGCGCGTAGCGGCATCGCGCACATGGTTGAGCAGCATGGTGGCGCGCTCATAATCAGGCATGGCGGCATTGATGCCTGAGAGGGCGCGTCGTACCGCAGCGATATCGCACAATGTGCGCGCCGCATGTGCATGGTCGCCGCTCATCTCGAAGAGCGAGAGCGCCTCAGTCCACTTCTCAAGCGCCGCTTGATGCGCACCTTGCTTGTGCAGCAACGCGCCGATCTGCCGCAGCGCCATGGCGCGCCCTTCGCGATGCTCCTGATCGGCGCTGGTGAGGCTGAGCGCTTCCTCAAAGAGCGCCAATGCTTTTTCAGCATCGCCCAGCTCCTGATGCAAGCTGCCGAGCGTGATCAAAGTGCGCACGCGCTCAGCGCTGGTCGTCTCAGGCTGCAGCTCAAGCGCACGCTGCAACGTTTGGATCGCCGCGGCGTAATCTTTCTGAGCGCGCTGCACATCCCCTAAAATCAAGAGCGCGTTGATCCCCGCTGCGACGTCATTCGCAGCGCGCGCTTCCTCAAGCGCACTCTGGGCGAGCTTTGCTGCGTCGGCATAGTGACCGAGCCGCAAGTGCGCGCCCGCGCGCTGTGAGAGGCTCACGAGCGGGTCGTATTCGCGCGGCAGGGCGACCACGCGCTCTTTCAGCTCTTCCACACGCGCGTAGAAGGCGAGCGCTTCGGCGTACTGCCCTTCGCGATACAGGTGGTCGGCGAGCACACACGACCACATCAGCTCTTGCTCTGGCTGCTGATTCTGCTCAGCCATGCGGATTGCCTGCGCCAGCAATTTGCGCCCGCGCTCTGCCTCGCCGACGTGCAAGTGTGTCTGACCTGTGCGCCCTAGGATGTAGATGGCTTGTTGTGAGTTCTGTTGTGAATTCTGCATCGCTTGCGGCAGAGCTTCTTTGAGCAAACGGAGCGCATAGGAGGCATTCCCTTGCCGCAAGTAGATATCGGCGAGGTTGCCGAGCGCCAGATTGACTGTAGCGGCGTCGTTGGCGCGCTTGCCGAGCGAGAGCGCTTGCTCAAGGAACTGCTCTGCGGGTTGCAAGGCGTTGCGTCTGAGGTGATAAGCGCCCAAGTTCAAGAGCGCGCGGGCTTGCCTGAAAGGCGCCTCAGCGCTTTTGGCAAGCTCTAGGGCTTCCTGAAAAGCGGCTTCTGCCTCTTCGAATCTGCCCAAATCTGTGTAAAGCGCGCCGAGCTGCCCAAGAAAGACCTCTTGCACGTGCGTCAATCCCTCGGCGCGCGCACGCTCCAGACCTTCGCGGTAGCGCGCGAGCGCTTGCTCAGGCTGACGTGCGCGGCGCGCTGCGTCGCCCTCGCTCAAGATCTGGCGTAGCGCCGCCTCTTGCGGGCTAGAACTAGGTTGAGCGCTGCCGAATAGGCGCGCTACGAGCTCGCGTAGCTGCATTGTTTCACAGAAATCCCTTGCAATGTTGGTGGCAGACTGACTGCAAGACGCTAGGTCTTTGAAAGGCTTCGTCTCAGATTATAACAGCAGCTTGCGCGGAATGCCCTGAAGACACGACGAAGCGCGCTATAATTCGCGGCATTGCAAAATGGCGCGCGCAGGCAGCTGAGCGGCACAGTGCGCAACAGAAGGTAGGATACAAGCCATGAAAGTGACGTTTTGGGGCGCACGTGGCAGCATTCCAGCGCCTATGGGCGAAGAGGAACTCCGTGAGAAAATCAAGGCGGCGCTGCTGGGCGCAGTCGGCGTCAATCTGACAGATCAGGCTGCCGTTGAGCAGTATATTGCGCGCTTGCCGCAATGGATCGCCTCGACTGTAGGCGGGAATACAACCTGCGTGGAGGTGCGTGCAGGCGGGACATTGCTCATCCTCGATTGCGGCTCAGGGATGCGCCTTCTGGGCAACGCGCTGATGCGCGAAGCGTTCGGCAAGGGGCGAGGAGAGGCACACATCTTGGTCTCGCACACGCATTGGGATCACATTCAAGGCTTCGTCTTCTTCGCGCCCGCCTATGTGCGCGGCAACAAACTTCACTTCTACAGCCCATTCCCTGATTTGATGACGCGCTTTGAAGATCAGCAGCGCGAGGTCTACTTTCCTGTCGCAATGGACTATATGAGCGCCACGCGTACATGGACAGTCCTCGATCCGAACGAGCGATTCCAGATCGACGATGTGCAGATCGAGGCGATGCTGCTCCCGCATCCCGGCGGCGCGTACGCTTATCGCCTGACGCATCAAGGCAAGGTGCTGGTCTATGCCACTGATGGCGAGTATCAGCGCATGGATGCCGAGCACACTGCGCGCTACGTCGAGTTCTTCCGCGATGCCGACCTGCTCATCTTCGATGCGCAGTACAGCTTTGAACAGGCAATTGATGAAAAACGCGACTGGGGACACAGCACGCCGAAGATGGGCGCCGAGTTCGCTTTCCGGGCGCGCTGCAAGCGCCTTGCGCTGACTCATCACGACCCAATGGCGACCGACCATCAGCTCTGGAATGCTGTGGCAGAAGCCTATAACTATCTGACGTTTCGTAGCCGTGGCAGCGGACAGAGCGCTGGGATCGAAGTGCTGCTCGCTCAGGAAGGACGCACTGTTGAGCTCTGAATTGTTATGCGTTGTGCAACACACGCGCCGGGTAGGTCAGATGCGATGTCAGTTCAGCTTTCCGCTCCGCCTGAGCCGAGAATCATCGCCTCAGAGCTACACATGAGCGGCCGAGATACGCTTTTTGGAGACGCTCGGCAGCGCAGCGCGAGCTCCGCGCGCCTGACTCAAATGCCATATGGCTCACGCTAAAGCTTGGAAAGCTTGATCTGCTGCGCCCTGCCAATTCGCACTCGGCGCGAAGGCGAGCGAGCGCGCTATGCTGCAAGCGCGCCGTGCTGGTGTTTTGAAGAGCTCGTTCTGTGCAGTCTGAATCTCAGCTTGTCGCAGGCACAAGAGCTAACTCAGCATTTTATGCAGTTTGCACAAGGCTTTCCTTTGCACATGGCGTAGGGGCCAAGTACAATCGAGGCTGCCCGCGAAAAGCTTCTTTAGTTTGTCGAGGTGAGGTTACATGAGCGGAGTTAGTCTTCCCAAGCGTCTGATGGTGTTTGCTCTAGTTGCCCTGTTGGCGCTTGCGCCAAGCGTTCTGCTGGTTCAGGCGGCAGAAGAGCCGATCGTGATCGGCGTGGCAGTCGCACAGACCAGCAATGTTGCCTTGTTTGGTCAGGAGCAAGTGATCGGCGCGCAGATCGCTGAGGAGTTCTTCAATGAGCGCGGCGGCATCAACGGGCGTCCATTTCGGCTCGCTTTCGCCGACACTGGCGGCGATGAGGCAGGCGCGATCAACGCTTTCCAGACCTTGATCAATCGCGAGAACGTGGTCGGCATCCTTGGCCCGACGCTCTCGCAGCACGCATTCGCCGCTGACCCGATCGCTGATCAGGCAGGCGTGCCAGTCATTGCGCCTTCCAACACGGCGCGCGGCATCCCCCAGATCGGTCGCTTCATCTTCCGCGTCTCTGCGCCAGTGTCACTCGTAGCGCCAAGCGCTGTGAAGCAAGCGCTGAAGATGAACCCTGATATCAAGCGCGTGGCGGTCTTCTATGCGCAGAATGACGCTTTTAGCGTGTCGGAAACGGGCACTTTCCAGCAGACTGTGAAAGACTTGGGCTTGGAGCTGCTGGACGTGCAGACGTTCCAGACCACTGACACGGACTTCACCACGCAGATCACCAACGTGCTGCCGCTAGAGCCGCAGCTAGTCATCATCAGCGGCTTGGCTGCTGATAGCGGCAACTTGGTCAGGCAGCTGCGCGAGCTGGGCTACAAGGGCATGATCGTCGGCGGCAATGGTCTGAACACGACGAACATTTTCCCTGTTTGCCAGGCGCTGTGCGACGGCATTTTGGTCGCCCAAGCCTACAGCTACCAGTATGATAGCGAGATCAACAACGCCTTCCGCGAGATCTACAAGGCAAAGCAAGGGAAAGAGCCGCCGCAGTTCAGCGCGCAAGCCTTCACAGGCATTCAGGTCTTCGTCGAGGCGCTCTCCAGACTCGACAAGCGTAAGCCGCTCAAGGATATGGACTTGGTGACGCTGCGCGCCGAGCTGCGCGATGAGATCATGAATGGCAAGTACGATACACCGCTCGGCCCAATCTCGTTCGTCGAGACCACGAAGGATGACGGCACGCCTGCTGGCGGCGAGATCGTGCAAGAGCGGTTCTACGTCGCGCAGATCAAGATGGATCCTGACGGCAAGACAGGACGCTTCGTGTTCCTGGACTGAGCCGCCGTTCGGATTTCGTTGAGCTTCTAAAGGGAGACGGGCGTCTTCGCCCGTCTCTTGACTTAAGGCGCTGTAAATAGTTGTTACGGTGAGACTTTCCTATGAGACTGAGCAATCAATCTTTGCAGCAGTATCGCCGTCTGTGGTGGTTTGCCTCACGCGGACTTGCTGCGGCAGCTCTCGTGCTGCTGATCACAGCCATCCTCACAGCGCCCAGCGGCTTGCAGAATCTCTTCAACGGTCTGGCTGTTGGCAGCGTGTATGCTATCTTTGCGCTGGGCTACACGCTCATCTTCTCCATCTTGCGCATCATCAACTTTACGCATGGCGCTATCTTCACGCTAGGCGCGTACTTCACCTACTTCCTGACGGGCGCATCGGTCGGCTTCAACGGCTTGCTCGCCAATCAGCGGCTGCCTTTCGGCTTGCCCTTCCCAATCGCGATGATTGGCGGCGGGTTGTTGGCGGGTCTGTGTGGCATCCTGATCGAGCGCGTCGCTTTTCGTCCGCTGCGTAACAAAGGTGCTGACCCGCTGTTGACGCTGGTCTCCAGCCTAGGCGTGGCAGTGGCAATTGTGAATGTCATTCAGTTGCTGGTAGGCGCGGAAATTTACTCATACCCACGCAATCCGTTCGGCGAGATGCCCGCTGCGCTCAATCTTGGCACTTTTGGCGGCTTATCACAACGCCCGGTCGTCATCCGCACTATTCAGGTGATCATCTTCGCCGTCTCAATGGCGACGGTCGTCCTGCTGACCTACTTCGTCAACGGCACAAAGATAGGCAAAGCGCTGCGCGCAGTGGCAGAAGATGCCACCACGTCCAGCCTGCTGGGCATCAACACCAATTTCTTGATCTCGCTCACATTTTTCATCAGCGGCTTGATTGGCGGCATCGCCGGCACGCTGGTCGGCCTGAGCGTGAACGTGAGCGGGCCGTACTTCGGCATCAACTTCGGCTTGAAGGGCCTAGCCGTGATTGTGCTAGGCGGCTTGGGCGATATTCCGGGCGCAGTGGTCGGCGGCTTGGTGATCGGCGTGGCAGAAGCGTTTGTGCCTTCAGAGCACGTCGCATATAAGGAAGCTATCGCCTTCGCTGTGCTGTTTTTGGTCTTGTTGTTGCGTCCGCAAGGGCTGCTCGGGCGCGCTGCAGTGCAGAAGGTCTGATGGAGATAGCGCAATGGAAGGATTCCTCAGCACTTATGGCTCAGCTATCGTGCAGATGGCATTGGCAGGCGTCCTTGCGCTCTCGTTGTACTTGCCGTTGATGGCAGGGCAGCTCTCATTGGCGAGTCCGGGCTTTTACGCAGTTGGCGGCTACGTGGCCGCCTTGCTTTCCACGCGGGTTTTCACAGGCTTTCCGAATGGCAGCTATCCAATTCTGCTGATCGCGCTGGAGATGGTGGTAGCAGGCGGCGTCTCGGCGCTCTTCGCACTGATCATCGGCATTCCATCGCTCAGGCTGCGCGGTGTCTATCTTGCGCTGGCGACCATTGCTTTTGTAGAGGTGCTGCGCGTCTTCGCTTTGAACCAGCCATGGCTAGGCGGCGCTGTGGGCATTTACAACATTCCGCAGCCGTTTTTCAGCGCCACGCGCGTGGAATACCTGCTCTTGGCGTTGCCACTTTTGCTAGTCTCGACGCTCTTCGTGGCGCGCTTGGAGCGCTCGCGCATCGGGCGCGCCTTCGTGGCGCTGCGCGAGGATGAGTTGGCAGCAAGCGCCATGGGCATCCGCCCAACGTATTACAAAGTGCTGGCGTTCACGATCGGCGCAGTGCTGGCGGGCATGACAGGCGCGCTGAACGCGCACATCCTGAACACCTGGAATCCGCGGCAAGGCACGTTCGACCTGGCGATCTTGATCCTCGCCTACGTGCTGGTTGGCGGCTCGCGAACCTTTCTTGGGCCAGTGATCGGCGGCGCGTTTCTCGTGGCCTTGCCCGAGATCATCTTACGCGAAGTGGCAGATGCGCCAGGCTTGCACCCTGCGATTGCCACATTTCTGCGCGATGGGCGGCTGATTCTGTTCGGTGTTTTGATCGCGGTCAGCGTTTTCTTCTTCCCGTATGGCTTGGTGACGCCTAACTTGTTTAAGCGCCGCAGGAAGACGAATGTGCCACGGTTAGAGGCGGCCAAGGCAGCGCCGAAGGTCAGCCGAGGGTGAGCCATGAGCGATGAGGTGGTGCTGGAAGTGCGCAACTTGACGTGCCGCTTTGGTGGCCTGTACGCCGTGGACAATGTCTCATTTCAGGTGCGGCGCGGCGAGATTTTCGGCTTAATCGGGCCGAATGGCGCAGGTAAGACCACAGTGTTCAATCTGATCACGGGCATGACGCCGCCAATGCACGGCGAGGTGTTCTACAAAGGCGTCAACATCACCAGTAAGCGCCCGCACGAGATTGCGATGCTCGGCATCGCGCGCACTTTCCAGAACATTCGTTTGTTCGGCGCGCTCACAGCGCTGGAGAACGTGATGATCGCGCGGCATATCCACACCCGAAGCGGCATGATCGAAGGCGTCTTCGGCTTGCCGCCCGCGCCGCAAGAAGAGCGGGCCATCCGTCAGCGCGCAATGGAACTGCTGGAGCTAGTCGGCTTGGCAGATTCGGCCGAGATGCAGGCGCGCAACTTCTCGTATGGCGATCAGCGCCGCCTGGAAATTGCGCGCGCGCTCGCCCTTGAGCCCGAGCTGCTGCTGCTAGATGAGCCTGCAGCGGGCATGAACCAAAACGAGAAAAGCGCGCTGAGCGCGTTCATCCGCCGCGTCCGCGAGCAGTTCAATCTGACCATTGTGTTGATCGAGCACTATGTGCCGCTTGTCATGGGCTTATGCGACCGCATCGCTGTGCTGAACTTCGGGCAGCTGATCGCGCTTGGCGCGCCTGAGAAAGTGCAGAACGATCCTGCAGTGATTGAAGCCTACTTAGGAGACTAGCGAGCATGGCGATGCTGGAGATCGAGAACCTGAGCGTGAATTATGGCGGCATACAGGCAGTGCAATCGCTCAGCTTGAGCGTTCAGCAGGGCGAAGTGGTCACGCTGATCGGCGCGAATGGAGCGGGCAAGAGCACTACGCTGCGCGCCATCTCGCGCATTGTGAACGCGCGGCAAGGTCGTATCATCTTCAACGGCGAGGATATCAGCCGTCTGGCTCCGCACGAAGTGGTGCGGCGCGGTGTAGCGCATTGCCCTGAGGGGCGGCGCGTCTTGACTCGTCAGTCAGTCTACGATAATTTGCTGCTTGGCGCGTATATCCGCAAAGACACAGCGGGCATCAAAGCGGATATTGAGCTGCAATTCAAGCGCTTTCCGCGCCTGTACGAGCGACGCAACCAATTGGCAGGCACGCTCAGCGGCGGCGAGCAGCAAATGCTCGCCATTGCGCGCGCGCTGATGAGCCGCCCGCGCTTGCTGCTGCTCGATGAGCCGAGTCTCGGCTTGGCGCCGCTGATTGTGCGCGAGATTTTCAACATCATCCGCGAGCTGCATGCGGAAGGCGTCACTATTTTGCTGGTTGAGCAGAACGCCAGTCTTGCTTTGCAGCACGCTGATCGCGGCTACGTGCTAGAAGCCGGCACTCTGACCATTAGCGGCAAGGCGTCTGACCTGCTGAACGACGAACGCATCCGCCGAGCTTATCTCGGTTAGCGGGCTAGCGCCCGATGATGCGCACTCGATTCAGGCGCACGAAGTCGCCGAGAGGCACGCCATCTCGGCTGACCGGCAATCGCGCGCCGCTGATCGGATCGTACAGACCGACGCGCAATTCGTACTCGCCTGAGGGCACATCTTCAGGCACGGGCACGCGCCATTCGTCTTTGATGATCTCGCCCGTCTGCCACAGGCGCGTTGGATACGGCTGCGAGAAATGCTCGCCTGGCACGCCATACCAAACCTGCCACGCGCCTTCGTTCGGCTGCCCGCCGAAGTTCATCACCAAGCGCTGATTCGCCTCATCCCACAGATGGATGAAGACGCTGTACTCGATATCCGCAGGACGCAAAGCCTCCCACCATAGGGTAATGTGAATCGGCTGCCCTATGCCAAAAACTAAGTTGTTCAAGTCCCAGCCGTGCAGATAGGCGATATTGCCGAAATAGACGCCGAGCTTGCCGTTCGGCTCAGGCTTCTTGAATCGATTGGCGTTGTTCACTTCATAAACAGAGAAACGAAAAACGCCGTCGTCCGTTGTGAAGACGCGCCACATAACTTCCATGCGCGTACGCGAATAAATGATTTGGTTGTAATACCCATAAAACTCGTACATCAAGTGGCCAGCGCTGCTGTCAATGTAGTAATCCACATCTGCAATTTCATCTAACCTCATTGGAAACCAATCGCCTCGAATATCATCTTGCGGAAAAAAGTAGCTTAGGCGAGTCTCGCCCGGCGCGACAACTTTGAGCGGTCTGCCGAGCGCAGCGCGCCGCTCGCGCAGAAAATTGACTAGCTCCATCAGCGCGGGATTGCCTAATGCTATCTTGGCTTCATCGTCGCGCAAGCTGCCCGATAATGCATAAGGTAGAGCTGACAGCGCACTCAGCCAGCCCGGTACAGCAAGGCTGAAGATGACGATCAGCGCAGCAGCTGCTTGAACAGAGCGCGACACGTAGCGCCAGCGGACTCGGCGCATCAGCGCGTCGGCTTGCGCCGCGATCAGCCAACAGAAGAACGGCACAATCGGAAGGCTGAGTCGAAAGTGGTACGAGTAAGACCAAAACCACGTGATGCCATACGGCGCGATGAAGGCGGCGATCAGCGCGAGCGTGCCGCGCTCTCTCAGGCTGAGCGCACGCCACTTCGGCAGCAAGCTCCACGCCAAGAGCGCCGCGCCGAGCGCGAGCACTGCAAGCTCTGAAGCCCTCAGACGCGTCGGCACATAAGTCGTGGGAATTTGGCCTAGAGCCATGAGTTGCAACTCGGCTAGAGTTGGCAGCCTACCGCTGAAGGCAGATGGCAAGGCGACGAAGTATAAGACTGCACAACTGAGCACAGACACCAAAATTCTTTTTCCCGAAAATGGAATTGCCAACAGCGCGATTAGCAGCGGCCAGCCTAACTCTTGACCGCTGCGCTGCGCTATGGTTTGCCAATAGCCTATCGGCAGCACAAACATCGGGTGACCGTATAACACATTCCGGATGTACCACATGCCGCCGATCGGAAAAGCGACGATCAGCGTCAACGCAGCGTAGCGCACCAGCTGGCTCTGCCAGAGCGCGCGCAGAGAGAAGCGCCGCTGCGCTATGACTTGCCCGATGAGCCCCGCGCCGCCGATCAGGAGCAAACTCTGGATGAGCGCGCCCGCTGTCGGCTTTGTCCAAAGTGCCGCCGCTAAGAGCAAGCCGCTGATGACGGCATAGCGCGCTTGGCGCTCGCGCCAAGCTAGGATGAAGAAGGCGACTGTGCCTGCAAAATAGCCAGTCAGCGTCACTTCCAAGTCGCCGTATTGGCTCCAAGCGGCGTGATGCGGATAGAGCGTCCAGATCGCGGCAGCGATCAGGCCCGCGCGCCGCGAAAATAGCCTTGCGCCGCCGATGTAAGTCATTAGAATGCCGTTGAGTATGAAGTATGGCAGCACCGTGCGCGCTGCATGATCGTTAATCTCCCCCCACATAAGCTGCCCATACGTATAGGCGAGCGGCAAGTGTTGGGGGTAGTAGCCAATGCGCGCTGGGATGTTGCCTTCCAGAAAGAATAGGCGCGCGTTGGCGGCGTAGACCCAAAGCGCATCGTACGTGGTGAAGCACCAATAGGCGATATTCCAGAAGTGGAACAGAACAGTCGCAGATATTGCGATGATCAGAGCAACCTCAATGGTGCTGAGCGGCATTAAGCGCTGCTGAACAGGCGCGCTCGCCCGCAGGCGATGCAGCGCGAACGGCACGCCTGCTGCGCAGACTGCCGCTGTGCCAAGCAAGACGTTCGAAGCGCTGAAGCGTCCGAACGTGCCAGTGATGAACATAACGGTCGTGCTGAGCAACGGGCTGAGCGCTAGGCTCAGGGCAAGGACGAGCAGGCCGTTGCGTATATCAGCGCGGGGCAGAATGATCAGCACGTACGGCAAGCCGACGCCGATGAAGAACCAGAGCAGGGCGGGCGCGAGCGCGAAAGTCGGCAAGAGCCAATCAGGCATGCTTGACTGTCCTCTGGAGCGCAGCCAAAGTGTGGAGTATCTTTTCCAAAGGGTTAGCGAATTTTGACAATTGGCTGCCCGTTTCTGCGGCGATGGCGATACAATATAGCGCACGAGCGAGCGGTTTCAAGGGAGAGATATCGTGAAGCGCTGGGCGCTGCGGCCTCCACAATGACGTATAGGTGAGCGAGCCGAGCCCTTTGGCGCTGGCGTGCCGCTAGAGGATAGTCCGCTGTGCCCGCTTTTTTCACAGAAGCGGATGCCGATCCAAACGCGATAGCAGGCTCAGCAGTTGCGCTGCTCGGCTATGGCGAGCTGGGCAGCGCAGCAGCGCACAATCTGCGCGAGAGCGGCTTGACGGTCATCATCGGTAGCGACGATAGCCGCCAAGCCGATGCAGCGCGCATGGCGGGCTTCGAAACAATGTCCGCTGCTGATGCTGCACTGCGCAGCCCGCTGATCATCCTGGCTGAGCCTGATGAAAGCTTGCCATCTCTGTATTTTGAGCGCGTGGCGCCTGCCTTGCACGTTGGCGATACGCTGATCTTCCTCTCAGGCTACTGCCTCGCCTTCGGCTTCATCGAGCCGCCGCCATTCGTGGACGCCGTGCTGATCGCGCCGCGCGGCAACGGCGCAGCGCTGCGCCAAGCCTATCAAGTTGGCACAAGCGCGCCGAGTTTCATCGCCGTTGAGCAAGATTCGAGCGGCAAGGCATGGCAGCGCGCTCTGGCCCTTGCGCGAGCGCTCGGCGCGCTGCGCAGCGGCGCCCTCGAAGTGACCGCCCAGCAAGAGGCAGAGCTGCGCTTGTTCACACAGCAGACCCTGTTGCCATCTTTGCACCATCTGATAACGGTCGCCGCAGAGCTGCTCATCCGCGAGGGCTATCCGCCTGAGGCGAGCTTGCTAGAGCTGTATCTCTCAGGCGAGCTGGCGCGCTTTCTGAGCGAGGGCGCGCAGCATGGCTTGCTGAATGCGCTCGCCCGCAGCTCGCAGATAGCGCAGTACGCCTTGCTCTCGCGCATCGAGCGCTTCGCGGACTCGAAGCTCGTCCACGTCTTGGAGAACACCCTAGAGGAAATTCGGCGCGGCAAGTTTGCGCACGAATGGGCGTCGGAGTTTGCGAACGGCGCGCCGCGCCTTGCCGCGCTGCGCAATAAACGCGCCGCTCTGACGTTGTGGCAGCATGAGGCGCGCGCGCGCCAAATGCGCGACTCGGCAGCGCGAAAGGATGCATGAGACGCATTCTGCTCGTCAAGCCGTGTTGCATCGGGGATGTCGTCTTCGCCACGCCGCTCTTGGCTGCGCTGCGCCGCGCCTTTCCCGATGCGCACATCACTTGGCTGGTCAACGCCTCTATCGCCCCTGTGCTGCGCGAACATCCACACTTGAACGCTGTGCTCGAAGTTGGCGACACAGCCAACCCCGCTGCGCCGCGCCGATTGCTCAGCTTCGTGCGCCAATTACGTCGTCTGCGCGCCGATGCGATCTTCGTGCCAGATCGCTCGCGCTGGTATAGCCTCGCCGCGCTCTTGGCAGGCATTCCGATGCGAGTCGGTCTGGATAGCAACGGGCGCGGCTTCGCTTACACACATAGAGCGACCACTCGCCCTGAGATCGTGCGCCATGAGGCGGAAATCTATCTGGATTTGGCGCGCCTGCTCAACATACCGACCGACGGTCTGTGGGCATTCGTGCCGCCGACGGCGCAGGCCTCTGCGCGGGCTGAGCAGGTCTTGCACGAGGCGCGTTTGGCGCACGGCGGCTACCTGATGGTGCATCCGGGCGGCGGGGTGAATGTCGGGATGCGCATGATCGAGAAGCGCTGGGCGGCCGAGAACTTTGCAGCGCTCGCCGAGCGCCTTGCGGATCGGCTGAGCGCTCAGATCGCTGTGATCGGCGCCGCCAGCGACCGAGAGGCTGTTGCGCGCTTCAAAGCGGCGCTCACAAGGCCTTGCCACGATTGGTCAGAGCGCTTCTCGCTGACCGAGATAGCAGCGCTTGCCGCTCGCGCCGCGCTCTACATCGGCAACGATAGCGGCGTGGGGCATTTGGCGGCAGCCGCCGGCGCCAAAGTGCTGATGATCTTCGGCCCAAGCGATCCGCGCCGCTATGCGCCATTCACGCCGCCGACTCAGGCGCGCTACGCTTGGCGGCCTGTGGCGCTGCCACAAGGCGGCGTGGCAGGCGGCGCGCCGCGAGCGTTCGATTGGGCGCGAGACGGCGTGAGTGTTGATGAGGCCTTCGCGGTCGCCTGCGCGCTGTGCTAGGCGTTTGCCTCTTGGGCAATCAGCTTATTGAGATAGGCTTGCGCTTCTGACTCTGTTTGAAAGAAGTGCGCGCGCTGGAAGCGGGCTAGTTTCAGCACAGCTTCCACTAAGATGCGCCCTGCGAGGCTCGCGCCGAAGATCGCGACCTCGCCGCCCATTGGATGGCGCAGGACCGGCGCCTCGCGGGCGCGTATCGCGCCAGGCACAGTTTGCACAGCGCTTTTCATGTCCACAAGCAAGTGGAGCGGCTTGGTAGCGGCGTCGAGGTAGCGCTCCGTCTCTTTGAAAGCAGCCAACATCTCTTTCACTGTCCATGGATCGGAGAGGACGATGCGCAAGATGCGCCCGTGCGCCTCAAGCGTCTGTGTGATAGGCATTTGGTCGCGCTCCTAGACCACTTCGACGTACGTTTCAGCTCGATGGCGTGCCAAACGGCACGATCTCAATGCTGTGGGCTACCATATCTAGGTCAGGGCGGTTGTGTTCGAGCCAGCCAAGCGCATTCTCAAGCAGATTATTGGCGTGCGCCGCGCTGGTGCTGACTGTGGCGAGCGCGATGCTCGCCGATTGCCAGACGTCGTGCAAGGCAACTTCGGCGGCGCTCACGTTGAACTCGCGATGCAATCGCGCCAAGAGAGCCTTCAAAATGCCGCGCTTCTCCTTCAGCGAAGCCACGCCTGGCAAATGAAGCTCAATCACACAGATGCCGATGAACATATGCGCGAATCACATGCGGAAGACGCCATACGAAGTCGTCTCGATCGGCGCGTTCAGGCAAGCTGAGAGCGCGAGCGCGACCACGCGGCGCGTCTGAGGCGGATCGATGATTCCATCGTCCCACAGGCGCGCTGTGGCATAATAAGGATTGCCTTCGCGCTCGTACTTCTCTAGGATTGGCGCTTTGAAGGCAGCCTGCTGCTCGGGCGTGAGCGGTGGCTCGCCGCTGCGCGCCAGCTGATCCATCTTGATGGTCAGCAGGACGTTTGCCGCTTGCTCGCCGCCCATCACGCTGATGCGCGCGTTCGGATATGTGAACAAGAAGCGCGGCGCGAAAGCGCGCCCGCACATGGCGTAGTTGCCCGCGCCGAACGAGCCGCCGACGATCACTGTGATCTTAGGCACGCGCGCATTGGCGACCGCATGCACCATCTTCGCGCCGTCTTTGGCGATCCCACCTGCCTCATACTCTTGCCCGACCATGAAGCCTGTGATGTTCTGCAAAAAGAGCAGTGGAATGCCGCGCGCTGCGCACAGCTCGATGAAATGCGTGCCTTTCAGCGCCGACTCGCTGAACAGCACGCCGTTATTCGCCAGAATGCCGATCAAGTAGCCTTCGATGCGCGCAAAACCACAGACCAGCGTCTCGCCGTAGCGCGCTTTGAACTCGCGGAACTGGCTGCCATCTACGACTCGGGCGATCAGCTCGCGCACGTCGTAGGTCTCGCGGAATGTGCGCGGCAGAATGCCGTAAATTTCTTCGGGATCGTAGCGCGGCGGTTGCGGCGGCGCCACATCGAGCGTGACCTGCTTGCGCGTGTTGAGCGTTGCCACGATGTTGCGGCACTGCATCAGCGCGTCTTCTTCATCCACTGCGTAATGATCGGCGACGCCCGAGCGCCGCGTATGTACATCGGCGCCGCCCAGCTCCTCAGCCGAGATATCCGCGCCAGTGGCAGCCTTCACCAACGGCGGGCCGCCCAGAAAGATCGTGCCAGTGCCCTTGACAATGATCGTCTCATCGCTCATGGCAGGGATATACGCCCCGCCAGCAGTGCAGCTGCCCATGACCACTGCGATTTGCGGAATGCCCAGCGCGCTCATGCGCGCCTGATTGTAGAAAATGCGCCCGAAGTGATTGGCATCGGGGAAGACTTCATCTTGCATCGGCAGGAAGGCGCCGCCGCTATCCACCAGATATAGGCATGGCAGGCGATTCTCTTCCGCGATCTGCTGCGCGCGCAAATGCTTTTTGACCGTCATCGGGTAATACGCGCCGCCTTTAACCGTTGCGTCATTTGCGATGATCAGGCACTCGCGCCCTGCCACGCGCCCGATGCCCGTCACAATGCCCGCGCAAGGCGCCTCGTTATCGTACATATCCCACGCCGCCAACGGCGAGAGCTCCAAAAAGGGGCTGCCCTCGTCCAGCAGGCGATCGATGCGCTCACGCACGAAGAGCTTGCCCTGCTCAGCGTGGCGCCTGCGCGCGCGCTCGCCACCGCCTTGCCGCACCAGCGCTAGGCGCTCGCGTAGCTCCTGCGCAAGGGCGCGATTGTGCGCCGCATTCGCGCGAAAGGTCTCCGAGCCTACATCGAGCTTCGATTCGAGGATGTCCATAAGCCTATCCTAGATGCCAAGGCTTGAGAGAACGCGCTCGTCTCGGGGAAAATATGCTCAATTTTGGCGAGGATGCCATTGCGCTCAGTTTTTTGTTGCGCCAAGATGTGTTATACTGTTGGATATCGCTCGAAGATTATGCTTATCCCGTGAGCTGTGCGCAAGCACAACTGGATTCGAGGTGGCGCATGGACAACGATATGGTCGAAGTGACAATTGATAGCATTCGCGTCAGCCTGATGTCCCCACATCGGCTGGTCGTCCTGAAGGATACTGCGCAAGAGCGCTACCTGACGATCTGGATCGGACCGTGCGAATCGGATGCTATCACAGCAGAGTTGCAAGGGCAAGTCTCGCCGCGCCCGCTGACGCACGATCTGCTCAAATCGCTGATCAGCACGCTCGGCGCGCGAGTCGAGTACATCTTCATCAACGATCTGCGCGACGACGTCTACTACGCGCGCATTGTGATGGACGTCAACGGTCGTCTGATTGATGTGGACGCGCGTCCAAGCGATGCCATTGCGCTGGCAGTGCGCGTGCGCGCGCCGATCTACGTCCACGAGGCAGTCATGGAGCGCGCCGCGATCCTGCCCGAGCAGGAGATCGAGAGCGACCCAAGCACGTCGTCAGCGACGGAGATCGCAGGGGATGACGAGAGGCTGGACATCTTCAAGAGCTTCGTCGATACACTTCCCTTCGACGACGATGAGCCTGAGAAAGAATAGACAGGCGGCGACAGCGCACACTGGCCAGAGCGGGCGGACGAGCTGCTCTGCTGCGGCTTGAGCACGGCTATGAGCAACCAGCCTGCGCCGAGCGCCTCACAAGGGCCTGAGCGGGCGCAAAAAGTGCCCGCGCGCCTCATGCCGCACTCGATAGAAGCAGAAGAGGCTGTGCTCGGCGCTGTCCTGTTCCATCCGAAGGTGCTGCTCGAGCTGAGCAGCATCGTGCGGCCTGAGGACTTTTACGAGCTGAAGCATCGCTGGATTTGGGAAGCGATGCTGGCGCTCTCCGAGCGCAACGACAACATAGACCTGCTGACCGTCACTGAGGAATTGCGGCGGCGCAGGCGCTTGGAAGATGTCGGCGGCAGCGTATACGTGGCACAGCTGGCCAATAACACGCCGACCTATCTCCACGCTGAGACATACGCGCAGGTCGTGCGGCGCGCTGCTGTTCGCCGGCGCTTGATGGAAGCCGCTGGCAAAATCGCCGATATCGCGCGCGATGAAGCCCGCGATCTGCAGGAGGCAATCAGCGCAGCTGAGGTAGCGCTCTTCTCAGTCACTGACGAAAGCTTTCGGCAAGAGATCATTCCAATCGAGCAGGCGGTCAATAACTACTATCGCCGCCTTGAGGAGCTCTATCTCAATCGGCAGGAGCTTCTCGGCGTGCCGACGCGCTTCGCCGACCTCGATAAGCTCTTGGGCGGCCTGCAAAAATCCGACCTGATCATCGTGGCGGCGCGTCCGGGAGTCGGCAAGACCAGTTTTTTGCTCAGCGTGATGCTCAACGCCGCGCGCTCTGCCAATGTGCGCTGCGCTTTCTTCAGCCTCGAGATGGATAACGAGCAGCTGGTGCAGCGGCTCTACAGCATCGAGACAGGCATCAATTTGCAGCGCTTGCGCGACGGCAAACTGGAAGATCATGAGTGGGACCGTCTTGTCGAGGCGACCAGCCGCCTGAATCGGCTCGCAATCTTCATTGACGATACGCCGGGCATCAGCGTGCAGCAGGTGCGCGCGCGCTGCCGTCGCCTGAAGAAAGAGAGCGGCCTTGACCTTGTGATAGTGGATTACCTGCAACTGCTCTCGAGCGGCATCGCGCGCGCGGATACTAACCGCGTGCAAGAGATCAGCTACATCTCGCGCAGCCTGAAAGAGATGGCGCGCGAGCTGAAGGTGCCTGTCTTAGCCGCGGCGCAGCTCTCGCGCGCCGTTGAGCAGCGCGCTGACAAGCGCCCGCAGCTCTCTGACCTGCGCGAATCAGGCAGCATCGAGCAGGATAGCGACGTCGTGATCTTCTTATACCGCGATGAGCTGTACAATCCGAACACAGAGTATCCAAACCAAGCCGAAGTGATCGTGGCCAAGCATCGCAACGGGCCAACGGGCAAAATCTCGCTCTATTTCCGCAAAGACCTGACGCAGTTCATTGACATTCAGGCCAAACAAGGCAACGTCACTGATTTTTAGGAGGGCGCGGTGAACGGACATCGTTTCAAAGGCTTCCCGAAGGGCGATCGCGACGTGACGAGCGTGCCAACGCGTTTTTTCAGCGAGCTGCTGCCATACATTGACGACTTGGCTGAGCTGAAACTGACGATCTACTGCTTCTGGGCACTTCAGCAACGCGAAGGCGATTACCGTTACTTGCGCCTGCGCGACTTTCTGGACGACCCGATCTTCATGGCAGGCATGGGCAGCAGCGCAGCCGAGGCAGAGCGCGCCGTCCGCGATGCGCTGGCGCGCGCGCTCAATCGCGAGACCTTGCTGGCTGTGGACGTGCCAACTGCGAACGGCTCAGAGACGCTGTACTTCATGAACACAGAGCGCGGACGGCGCGCTGTCGAAGCGCTACTGCGCGGCGATTGGCAGCCCGGAAGCGCCGAGCATCCGATTCGGCTCGCGCCTGAGCGCCCGAACATCTTCGCGCTCTATGAAAAGAACATCGGCGTGATCACGCCGATGCTCTCTGAGATGCTCGCCGATGCTGAGCGCACCTACCCTTATGAGTGGATCATCGAGGCCATCCGCATCGCTGTTAAGAGGAATCGCCGAAATTGGCACTATATCGAGGCAACCCTCAAGCGCTGGGCGCAGGAAGGCAAGCCAAGTCAGCGCGCTGCCAAGCCTACTGAGCCCGAGATCGACCCGTATCTGCGCGGTGTGTATTTTCAGCGCGATGAGACAGATTAATCGGCTGCTTCGCTCGGCACAGCCTCAAGACTCTGGTCAGTGGCGAGCGTTCCTTGCCCGCCTAACGTCACTACAAGCGTGCTGCTGAAGATGAGCGCGCAGCCCACCAGACCGAGCGCCGTCAAGGCTTCATTCAGGAAAAGCACACCGAATAGGACTGCGAAAGGCGCTTCTAGCGCGAAGATCAGCGCTGCGTCGCTTGGCGGCAAGATGCGCTGCGCCCAGATTTGCACCATCAAGCCGAGGGCAGTGGCAAAAATGCCCGTGAAGGCGGCTGCCGAAAGCACATTCAACGGCAGGTCGCTCGGCAGCGGATCGGCGAATGGCGCGATTGCCGAGCAGATTTCCGCGCTGCACGTGCGCACTGCCGCGAGGGTCGGCAGAAGCGCGCCGCACAACACAGCGACCGTTAACACCTGCGCCAATGTCAGAAAACACTTATCGGCAGTGCGCGGCATCTGCCCAACCGCGAGGATATGCCCTGCATAGGCGAGCGCGCAGAGCAACGCTAGCACATCGCCTAGCAGAGTGCCGCCCGGCGCGTATCCCAAGAAGAGCATGCCGAGGAACGCCAACGCGCCGCCCAGCCACACGCGCCGTTCAATCGGCTGCCGCAGCACAACCAAGCCTAGAAACGGCACGAAGATGACGTACAAACCCGTGATGAAGCCTGCGCGCCCTGCGTCCACAGTGCGCAGCGCGAAGGTCTGAAACACATAGCCTGCCGTGAGAAGCACTCCTGCGCCGATACCCCAGAGCCACTCGCCTCGCGTCGGCAGCGCGCCGCGCCGCTTGATCTCCAACAGCACGAACGGTAGCAAGAATGGCGCGGCAATCGCGAACCGCAAGGTCAAAAACGCCATGACGGGGAAGCTCTGCGTAGCCTCTTTGATCATGAAAAACGTCGCTCCCCAGATCGCGGCGACCGCGAGCAGCGCGCCATCTGCCAGCCAGCGCTCGCGCTGACGCAAACGGGTGTGCGGCATTGTGCGAAGCGATTTCGCTCTCATAGAGCCTTCGTTGTGCTGGACGGGCCATGCGCGCTCATTGTAGCGTATCTTAGTGCGATTCTCCGCGAGAGAGTGAAAGCGACCAGCTTGACCCATGCTGCGACCTGCGCTACAATTCGAGCCATCATCCAATCAGACCGCACACTGCACGTGGATCATCCGTGCAGCTCGTCAATCCTGCCCGAGAGAAGTCCAGCCAAACAAGCGAGGCTTTTTCGTATGGCGGATGTCAAGTACCTTACCGAAGAAGGCGCAGCTGAACTGCGGCGCGAGCTGGAGGAGCTGAAAACAGTGAAGCGCCCCGCGCTTGCGGCAAAACTCAAGGAAGCGATTGCGCAAGGCGATCTCTCAGAGAACGCTGACTATCATGATGCCAAGGAACAGCAGGCATTTCTGGAAGGGCGCATCAGCTACCTTGAGGACTTGCTGCGCAACGCTGTCATCATCAGCGAAAAGTCAGCGGGTATCGTCAGTCTCGGCTCAGAGGTGACTGTGCAAGAGGAAGGCGAAGCGCCTGAGACGTTCGTCATCGTGGGCGCGGCCGAGGCGAATCCACGCGAAGGCAAAATCTCCAACGAAAGTCCGCTTGGGCGCGCCTTGCTAGGGCGCAAAGCCGGCGAGGAAGTCTCAGTTGAGACCCCTTCAGGCACTCTTGTCTTCAAGATCAAGAGCGTGAAGGCTTCCAAGTGACCGCCTGCATGCGCGCTGTCATCTTGGAGCGACATGGCGGCGTGGAGAATCTGCGCTACGTGGAAGATTTTCCCACGCCGCAGCCCAAAGCAGGCGAGGTGCGCGTGCGCGTGCGCGCCGCCGCCTTGAATCGGCTCGACCTGTGGGTGCGCGAAGGCTGGGAAGGCATCAAGCTGCCGCTGCCGCACATTCTAGGCGCGGACGCCGCTGGTGACATCGAAGCGCTCGGCGAAGGCGTGCAAGGCTTGGCAATCGGCGACCGCGTGGTCGTCAACCCCGGCATCAGTTGCGGTCAATGCGAGCTGTGCCTGAGCGGTCAGGATAATCTCTGCCCAAAGTTTGGCATTCTCGGCGAGGACATGCACGGCACGTACGCTGAGTATGTGGTCGTGCCTGCGCGCAACGCGCTCAAACTGCCCGATCACATCGGCTATGAGCAAGCGGCGGCAGCGGCGCTCGTCTTCCTGACGGCGTGGCACAGCCTGATCAAACGTGGCAACTTGAAGGCAGGCGAGAGCGTCCTGATCGTCGGCGCGGGCGGCGGCGTGAACTCAGCCAGCATCCAGATCGCCAAACTGGCAGGCGCCACTGTCTATGTGGTCGCCAGCAACGCTGAGAAAGCGGCGCGGGCAAAAGCGCTCGGCGCGGATTTTTGCATTGATCGCAGCACTGAAGACTGGGTGCGCGCGGTTTTCCAGCACACTGAGCGGCGCGGAGTGGACGTGGTGGTGGACAACGTCGGCATGGCGACCATCAATGGCAGCATCCGCGCTGTGCGGCGCGGCGGTCGGATTTTGATCGTCGGCAACACCAGCGGCTACGCGGCGAACATAGACATGCGCTATTTGTTCGCCAAGCATATCAGTCTGATCGGCAGCACGATGGCGCCGCACGCCGACTTTGTGCAAGTCATGCGCTTGGTCTTCGCAGGCAAGCTGCAGCCGCTGATCAGCAAGCGCTATCCGCTAGAGCAGGCGCAGCAAGCGCAGATCAGTCTCGCCAATGGCGATGTATTCGGCAAGATCATTTTGACGGTGTGAGATGTCTCCCTCAGCCATGCGCCACCAATCTGCGCCGCTGCGCCTGCTCGCGATGCGCCTCGAAGTGACAGAGCTGGAAGCGGCTGTGCGCGCGCCAGAGATAGTGGAAGGCTGGCGGCTAACCATTCATCATCATGACGGACGCGCGCCCGATCAGATCGCCACCTGGCTCAAAATGCGCGGGCAAGATTCAGCCTGCATGACCACAGTGTATCGGCGCGCCACAGGGCGACCGCTCGTTTTGAAACGCCTCATCCCTGCAGAGCGCTATCAGGCGTTTGTCAGAGGCGCTCGGCAACTGAACTTCGATAAGATGGACGACGCGCCGGATATCCCTTGGATCGGCGCGGATTTATGGCTGCTAGAGCGCGCAGCCGGAAGCTTCCACCACGATGTGATCCTCGTCCCTAGCCGCGCAACAGGTGCGCACGCCGCGCTGATCGCCTTGCTGCGGGAGCACCTCAAAGAAGCGCTCCGCACCGTGAGTAACTAAGTGGCATTGAAAGTGAACTCGCCAATGCCTGAATCGCTTGCTGAACGCCCGCTGAACTCGCAAACCGACTTGCAGCGGATCGCCATCATCGACGTCGGCTCTAACAGCTTCCGCCTGATCGTCATGACGTATCGGCAGGGCTATTGTTTCCAGCTAACCGATGAAGTGCGCGAGACCGTGCGCCTTGTGAAAGGCTTAGGCGCAGCGGGCAAGCTCAGCCGTGAGGCGATGGCGCACGCGATTGAGGTCATGCGCATGTACGCAGCCTTCTGCCGCGCCTCAAACATCCAAGATATCATCGCTGTGGCGACCAGCGCCGTGCGCGAGGCAGCCAATCGCCTCAAATTCCTCAGCCGCGTCCAACGCGAGACGGGCATCAGCGTGCGCCTGCTGAGCAGCGAGGAAGAGGCGTATTACGGTTATCTAGCTGCCGTCAATAGCACCACGCTGCGCAACGGTTTTGTGATCGATCTAGGCGGCGGCAGCCTCGAGATCACGCGCGTGGCAGATCGCTTGCCGTGTGAGACAGTTTCGCTCACGCTGGGCGCAGTGCGCGCGACCGAAGAATGGCTGCCCAACATTCCGCCTAGCAAGGAACAAATCGCGCGCTTCCGCAAGCACATCCGCGAGCAGTTAGCGCCATTGAAATGGTTCAAGCTGCAAGGCACTTGGCAGCTAGTAGGACAAGGCGGCTCATTGCGCAATTTGGCGCGAGTCGCTCAAAAGCAGAGTAACTATCCTCTAGATGAGTTGCACGGCTATGAACTAGCAGCTGCGGACGTGCGCAAGATCGCCAAGCAGCTGGAGAGCATGACGCTGGATGAGCGCCTGCGCATGAATGGCATGAAGCCTGATCGCGCCGACATCGCGCTCGCCGCCGCTATTGTCATCGAAGAGTGTCTGCGTCACGCCGGAGCTGAGACGATGCTGGTGTGCAGTCAAGGGCTGCGCGAAGGCTTGTTCTACGAGCGGTTCTTCAACGGCGGGCGAACGTCCGACGCGCCGCCGATGTTCGAGAACGTGCGCGAGGCGAGCGTGATCAACGTAGCGCATTTGTACAACTTTCAAGAGCGCCATGCGCGGCACGTGGCGCATCTCTCGCTGAGCATGTTCGATCAGCTGGCGGCGCTTGAGAACGACCCTGCGCGTTTCTCTGCCGCCGAGCGCGAGCTGCTCTGGGCAGCCTGCATGTTGCACGATATCGGCATGAGCATTGACTACAACGACCATCATCGCCACAGCTACTATCTGATTCTCAACAGCGGCTTGCCCGGCTTCACACATCGCGAACTCGCCCTGATCGGCCTCGCCGCTAAATATCATCGCAAAGGCGTGCCCAGCACGGCTGAGATCGGCGCGGTGCTGCAACCGAGCGACCAAGCGCGCTTGTTGCGCATGACTGCGCTGCTGCGCCTCGCTGAGCAGTTGGATCGCAGCCGCGATGGCGCTGTCAGCGACGTGCGCCTTGAGCCTTGTGAAGATGGCTACCTGCTTGTGCCAATCAGCACTGCGGATATCTCGGTCGCGATCTGGTCAGCGCAGCTGCACACAGAGATATTTCGCAGCGCTTTCGGCAAGGCGCTGACGATCGCATACGGCAGCGCGTCTTGAAGCGCATGAGGCATCCACAAAGCGCACGCAGCCGCGCCTGCGGAAGCGCCATGAGCGCGCGCCGCGGCAAGCGCTCTGGGAATTGCTTCAGGACTTGATGAATCACTTTTTGGGCCGGCAGGACACCTTGCAAGTTCACCTTAGCTGTGTGATAATGCGCGCGCAGCGCCGAAATTCAACTGAGCGCCGCGCCTGAAGGCGGCGTGCAGCTTGAGTCTCCCCTGCCGCCCGTGTCCGTCGAGCCTTCGCTAAAGCCGGTATCGGCGGCGCCGCTTTTCGATGACGAGCGCGGCCGGAACGCTTGGAGATGTCTGGTGACTATCGGATGACTGAACAATTATCCGAGATTGCGCGCATTGAGCAGGCGCGGCAGGCTTTCGAAGAAGAGATTAGCGTCTTGGCGCACGATCTTGCCAGTCCATTGGCGCGCATCATCAATTGCTTGGAGCTAGCGAAAGACCTGCTGGCAGCGCAGGAGCTGAGCGCCATTCCGCAATTGCTGGATATCGCGCTCAACAGCGCGCGAGCGCAGCTGCAAGACATTGAGGTGCTGCAAGATATCACGCGCATGGCGAACGGGCTGAAGAAGCCGCCAGTTGGCAGTGCGCAGCTGGCATCAGCTCTCGAGCAAGCGCTCGCTGCGCTCCAAGAGCTGCTGGCGGAATCACAAGCCACATATAGCGCAGACATTCCATCTGACCTGCCTGCTACTTGCGCCGATGAAGCGTTGCTCAGCCGCATTTGCTTCAATCTATTGGAGAACGCGCTGCGTCACGTCCCAAAAGGCGGCAACGTGCGCGTAACAGCGCGCCAGGAAGGCGACCAAATCAAGGTTTGCGTGGCGGATGACGGCAGAGGCGTGCCAGAGGAGCATCGCGCGCTGATTTTCGAGCGTTTCTACCGCGTTCCTGCCTCGCAAGTGCGGGGCAGACGCGGCATGGGGCTCGGCTTGACGTTCACCAAGCTGACTGTGGAGGGCTATGGCGGCAGCTTGTGGCTCGAGACGCCGCCCGAAGGCGGCGCGGTTTTCTGTTTCCGCTTGCCGATCAGCCGTGAGGCGCAAGCATGAGCAACGCACGCTTGGAACGCGCGCGTCGGCTTGGGCTGACGCACGCCACAGCAGAAGCTTATTATCACCGCGGCTTGTTGGCCTACCGCAACCGCGACTTGGAAAACGCCATTCTCGATCTCTCTGAGGCGATCTACTACGATCGGCGCTATCCTGAGTACTATGCCACGCGCGGTCTGTTTTACGTCGAGGATGGCAAGTTTGCCGAAGCAGAGGCGGATTTGCTATACGCGCTCAAGCTGAACAAGCGTCTGTGGCTGGCGCACTTCGCGCTTGGCGTGCTGCGCTACAAGCAAAATGAGTATGAAGCTGCGCATCAGCACTTCCTGCAGGCGACGCGCCATCCGGATGCTAAACCTGAAGCTTGGTTTTACCTCGCCGTGACGCATTACCTGCTGGGCAACCTGCTTGAGGCGTTACAAGCCATAGAAGTCGCGCTCAACGGCTTTCATCAGGCGGATAGCCGACATGCCGA
>JAGHYP010000030.1 GCA_017743585.1 Chloroflexota bacterium | reverse complement strand
GTGTCAAAATCAACCAAGAAAAGATAGCCGACGCCGAGCAAAGCGAGATTCTTTAGCACCTCGTTGCCCAGCGCGCCCGCGCCGACCACCATCACCTTCGCGCGGCGCAGCTTGGCGTGATCCCACCACTCGATCAGCTTGAGCGACGCGTAACGATCGGCGCTGGGTGCGCTGATCTCGATCACGCCGTCGCCATCGGTCAGCTCGACCAAATCGCTCATCAGGCAGCGTCCTCAGGCTCGGCGCTCTCTTCGCCTAGATATGGCGGCGTGTTCGGCGTGAAGACTGAGCGCAATAGCTTGCTCACGTCATACTTGCGGCAAGCAGGGCAGTTGCCCATGCTCACCCAGCACTCGAGGTGAAACGCCGCTCCGCACGCCCGGTTCGGACAGTACGCCACGTACTGTCCTGCTTGGAATGGTCGCGCGTCCACGCTCGGCGTGCCTGCCGCGCAGCGCATGCTTTGTGTGACAAGCTGACTGTTGGCGGCGAGCTGCTCGATCACTACGCCGTGCGCTGCCAGCACGCGCTTGAGCGTGGTGCGAATCGGATACAGACAGCCCGGATTGGAGCAGAACTCATGCTCAAACCAACATTCTTTGTGATGTGGCAGGCTGCAACGCGGGCAGATCACCACTTCGTCGCCGACGCTGTAGCTCAGGCGGCAGACAGGACAACGTCGTCCGACCAAGGTAGAGCCCGCCGCGACGATCTGCAACGTCATCTCCCAGAATGTCATCTCCAGATCGCCGACCTGCAGGCGGCTGCCTTGCCGCAGGACGCGCAAGCCGACCACGCGCCGTCCGTTCACGCGCACTCGCGAGTCGCCGCTCAGGTTGACCACTAACGGCACTTGGTAGACCTTCGCGCGCGTGATGACAGCTAGCGGTTGCCCTTCGCCTGCGGCGAAGCGCGCGGCGCCGCGCTCAGGCGCGCGCAGCAGGATAGGCTTGGCATCTGAGAAAGCGTATTCGCGAAAGTCGCCATTGGCATCGCAATAAGTCAAGATAGGCATCGCAGCTCCTCAAAAAGGCGAATCATCAAAGTATGGCTCATCATCGGGCGTTGCAGGCGCGCTCTCAGCGACTGCACTATCCGTGCCTACCAACTCCGTGCCTACCAACAAGCGATCCAGCGCCGCCTGGGCTTCCCAGCGGACGATGATATCCGAATCGCCGAGCAGCGCGATCAGCCTATCAATCGCTTCCTCGCCGCCTAGATTGCTCACGGCGTCAATCGCGGCCAGCCGCACGCTCTGCTCCCAGCGCGCGTCCAGAAAGGGCGCGATCAAGGGCAGATGCTCAGCGGCGTTGCCCACCTTGCCCAAGCCGATCAGCGCGTGGCACAAGATGGCAGGGCTGTGCTGCTGGTCGCTCTGCAGCGTGTAGACGAGATTGGACAACATCTCATCAGCAATCTCTCGATCTCGCATGCTCCGGACATCTCCAGAGGTGTGCGGTGCGCTGCGCGCGCTGAACAAACCGCTGAATATTCCAGATGGACGCGGCGGCACATTCTCGGCTCTCTCGCTGACAGGTGGCGCAGAACCACGTGGCACATCAAATGCTCGTCGTAACAGCTCTTCGAGCGCCATCTGCTCCCTCGGCGAGGTTTGCCGGCGCATAATTGCATCAAGCCACTCTAGGAATCGCTCGCGGTCGAACGCGCTGCTTGAGCGCTCTGCTTCGGGCTCAGATCGTGGTGGGCGGTCGGTCATAGGCCACCTCGCTCGCTAGGCGCTGACCAGCCTGCCTTCCTTCAAAATCGTGTACGCCTCGGCTGAGAAAAAAGTGAACGGATCGTACAGCTCGACGCGCTGACCGCCTAGCCGCACTTCGCTCCAGCCTTTCACCTCAACGCGACCGCCTGTGCGCCGCGCCGAAGCGATCACCTCGCCGCGCACGCGCGCGCGCGTGTATGGCGGCGGCGCGCTCTGCGCCGCGCGCACCGACTCGGCGTCCCAGAGGGTATCGAGCGCCTCTGCGCCGCGCAGACTGCGCAGCAGTTTGTAGAATAGGCTCTGCGCAGGATCGATGTTGTGATACTGAATGTCCAGCTCTTGCAGCTTGTAGCGGATCGGATGCCGCTCTAGGCCTGGCGTTTCCCAAGATAAGCCATTCTGCGCCAGCAACCGATCCAGCACGCTCTTTTTGGTGACCCAATCCACCTTGCCGAAGAGCCGCGACGGCGCGTTCTGCAGCGCGTCTAGCGTCCCTGCCCAGAGCAGGATCAGCTCGCGCTCCTCAGGCGAGGTCGGATGGCGCTCAGCGTAGCGCATGACCTGCTCAAGGTAAATGCGCTGGATATCAATCGCCGTCATCTGCCGCCCATCGTAGAGCGGCAAGAGCGCTGTACAGCTCGGATCGCGCGAAACAATCTGCATGGCGCGCACAGGCTCTTTCAGATGCGGTATCTCGCCGATCTCAAGGTCTTCAAGCAAGCGCAAGAGCAAGCCGACTGTGCCGAGCTTCAGGAACGTGCCGTAGCCGGACATGCAGGCGTCGCCCAAGATCAGGTGCAGGCGGCGATAGTTGCCTTCGCTGAACGGCTCGTTCTCGCGCCCCAGATTGAAGATGCCGCGCAAATCGCGCGTATCGCGCGAGACAACGGTGTTGATGAAATCGGCGCGCTGCCCAAGCTGAAACGCAAAGCCTTGCTCGCCGCGCCGACCTAGCCCAACGCGCCCCGGCGCGCACAAGATCAAGCGGGTCGCGAGGAATGGCACAAGGTAGCGAATTGAGAGCCGCAGGTAATCCTCGTGGTCAAGCCAAGCCGTCTCGCGCTCCGCCATGTAGTTCTCGTGGCAGCCGTAAGTATTGCCATGCACGTCCACGTTGTTCTTGACCACCAGAAGGCGCCCGCGAAAGCCTTCAGCCCGCAAGAACTCTTGCGCGCGCGGCAGCAGGAGAGCCAAGAGCGCATCAGCGGCTTTGTCGTAGAGCGCGACCTCGCGCGCGCTGCGGCACTCAGGGTGCGCCCATTCAGCGTGACCGACGTCGTGGTAGAACTTGGCGCCAGTGGTGATGAATGAACTCTCGTTCAATCCGACGGCATCGGTCAGCGCGCAGCGCAGGGCGCTGACAAGCGTCTCTTTGGTGGGCTCGCTTGAGCCCCGTTCGCTCAGAAACGAGATGCCGTATTCCACCTCTAGGCTGAAGATTCGCTCGCGCATGGCAATTCCTTCGCTTGGTCAGCTCACTCGCCTGTCTCTTGGCGGAAGCGGCGCACGAATTCCTCTGAGCTGATGCTGCGCAGCTCCGGGCGCTGCTGCGTCTCGCCGCCGATGGTCTCAATCGGCAACGACTCGCCGCCGAAAAAATCGCCCAGCACGTCGTCAATCACATCGCGCGAAGATGGCGTCGCGCCCCCTGCCAAGCCGCTCGGCTCGCTGCTGAACCCATGCTGACCGCGTGTGATTTGCTCCTGATCGCTCATCGTCACCAACCTCCATAGCTATAGCTATCATAAGCCCCGTAACTGCGATAGTACGGCTGGGTAACTGGTTTCAAAGCGCGGATTAGTCCTTGTAAGTCAGTGACATCCGCCAAGAGCGTTTCTACTTCGGCACGTGTGCCGCTCAACGGATCGGGAAGCGGAAGATACAGGTCGTGCGTCATCTGCGGCTCGCGGAAGCTGACTTCGGACCAATCGGCGTGCGTGATGTACTCGCCGAAGCGCGCCAAGAGCGTCCCGCGCAAGTAAGCGCGCGTATCTTCAGGCGGCGCGCTGACGTACGGCTCGATCTCGGCGTCGCTCAGCAAGCGCTCGACTGCGCCAGTCGCCTGCAAGCGGTAGAAAATGCCGTTCTGACGCGGCTCGGCGCCGCGCCGAATGTCGTGATACTCAAGGTCAAGGCGGCGCAGGCTGAAGTAGATCTCGCGCTGCCGCCAGTAATCGGCATAGCTGAGCTTGTGGCGCACCATGTAGCTCTCAATGTAGCTGCCGCGTACGCCGCGCAGCCGCTTGACCGCCGCCTGCACCTCTTCAGGGCGCTGACCAAGCGTCTCGCGCGTCTGATCAAGCGTCAGCTCAATCGGCAATTCCCAAAGCGCCACTTAAGTCCAGTCCGTGCGCTGACTGCTCAGGTAGCGCTCCAGCAAGTTGCGCTTGATCGCCCAGTCGAAGCGCGTGCTGAGCAGCCGCCAATCGCGCCCGAGCTTATCGAGCGCATCCGCCCACACCAAGAGCACCTCTCGGTATGCCGCCAGCAAGTCGTCGCTGAACTCTTGCGCCTTCGCCTCAACATAGTCGCGCGCAGCAGCGTAGAATTGCCGTTGCATCTCCAGAGCAGTGACCGACCCGCCGCCATCAAGCTGCAGCGGGCGGCTGAAGGTCAAATCGCGCGAGATTGTTTGATAGGCGTCGATTGGATCGTCAAAAGTGAAGTCCAGCCCGATCGCGTTATCCTCAAGCATGGATAGGATGATCTGCGTCGTGCCGATTTTGAGGAAAGTGCTGTATTCCGCCATGTTGGCATCGCCCAAGATGACGTGGAAGCGGCGGTAGTCATCGCGCGCGGCATGTGGCTCATCGCGCGTGTTGATGAGCGGGCGATTGTGCGTGGTCTGCAAGCCGATCAAAGTCTCGAAGAAATCGGCGCGTTGCGTCAGCTGGTAGCCATCTGCTGCCTTTTCGTTCTCTGAGCCAACTTTGCCCGACCCGCAGAAGATGGCGCGGCTGGTCAGGAACGGGATCAGGACGCGCAAGGTGCGATGGAAGCGGCGCATGATCAGGTCTTCGTAGAGCGCAGCAGAGAGCAAGTAGTTCTCATGGCAGCCGTAGCTGTTGCCCTTGTGGTCGCTATTGTTCTTGTAGATAGCGATCTCTTCACCTGCCGCGAGCAAGCCGCTGGCGTTAGCGCGCTGCCGCGAGCGCTCCACGATCAGCTCGCCCGCCTTATCGACGGCGACCGCTGTGCGCGGCAGGCGGGCCTCAGCAGTGCAGTACTCAGGATGCGCGTGGTCAATGTAAAAGCGCGAGCCGTTGGGCAACATCAAGCTGGAGTAATCCCAGCCGTAGGTCGCCATGTAAGTCTCGGCGCGGATAGGCTGCTCAGCGCTGACCATCTCAGCCAGCGAATCGCCCGAATCCAGCAAGCGGATGTCCTGCGTCTCAGGCGCAGTGTAGGCAGCCTGTTGCGCTCGCTGCGCCTGCGCCAAGCGCGCCTCTTTGAGCTTCTGGCGCTTCAGCAGCGCGCCCGCCTCTTGGCAATGCCCTAGCACCAAGCGCGAGGCGAAGAAAGGATTGGAGGTCGCCGCGTTCAGCACAAAAATGCCGTATTCCGTCTCGATTCCAACCAGTTTCGGCGTGGCCAAAGGGTTCTCTCCGTGCTAAGACCAGTCTGCGCTCATGCGCTGCTCGGCTGCGCGTGCGGCTGCGCAGTCTGATAAGGCTTGCGCTTCTCGATCCCCCATGGGTCGTCTTCAAACACTTCCAAGAAAACTTTCACAGCGCTGATATCGCCCTGCCGCGCCGCGCCAATGCCGATGTTCTCGTTCATCCAATGCGCCACAAACTGCTCAGCGTTCTCGCGGAACTCATCGGCGAGCGCCGCGCGCAGGTCGGACAGCGTGATGCCGACTTTGCCGCTGCCCGACGCGATTTGACGCTTGAGCGCGGTCTTCTTGGCGCGCGAGACCACGCTCATCAGCACGGCGCCGCTTGAGAAATCGCGCAGCGGGAAGACCAAGCGCTCGCTGGCGCCGTTTGGCATGCGCACGGATGTCTCCAAGCGGCTTGTGGCGCTGTAGAGAACTTTGAGAGTCTCTACGATCAACGCCTCTGCTAGTTGCTCGCGGCGCGCAATTTCGATCAGCAGCGCGTGCGCTTCAGGATCGGACTCGGCGAGCGCGCGCAGCGCAGCCCCGCTCGGCTCGCGCGGATCGAGCGCTTTGCGCACGTCGTGTTTCTCAGGCAGCGCCTGAGATAGGGCGTTGCGCGTCTCTTCGGGCAAGAATGCGCCGAATAGTTCGATGCAACGGCGCGCCGTCGCCGTCTTGAAAGTGACGTTACGGCCGTACGCCTCAGGCGCTTGCGGCAGATCGGCGTCGCTCAGGGGCAGGTCGGGCGTCAAGTAGAGCGACATGATCTGCAGCGCCGCCTCTTGCGTCGGACGGTTGATCTTGATCTTCACGTCAAGGCGCCCCGGGCGCAGAATGGCAGGATCGATCAAGTCGGAGCGGTTGCTGGCGCCGATGATGATCACGTTCTCGCTGCTCTCCACGCCGTCCATCTCGGCGAGGAATTGCGGCACAATTGTCGTCTCAACATCCGAGGAACGTCCGCTGCCGCGCGTGCGGAACAAAGCCTCCATCTCATCGAAGAAGATGACAACGGGCGTGTAGAACGAAGCGCGCGCTTTGGCGTCCTCAAAAATCTTGCGGATGCGCGACTCGGTCTCGCCGACGTACTTGTTGAGCAGCTCTGGGCCTTTGACGTTCAAGAAATAGCTGCGGATGCCATCTTTGCGGCGCAGCACTTCGTTGATGCGCGCCAGCGAGGCGCTCGGGTCGTCTAGGTCTACGTCGTTCAGGCGCAACTCTTCGGCGATCTCGAACAGGTTTGGCGTTGCTTCTGCGCCGCGCAGCGCACGGAACGCCTCAAGCGCTTCAGAGTCCTGTGGATTGGCGCGCAGCTTCAGGTAAATCTCGATCAGCTGCGCAAGGCGCGTCAGGTAGGCGCGGATGCTGAGCGTGAGCGAGTTGGCGACCGCTTTGGCGATCAAAGTCTTGCCGCAGCCGGGCGGCCCGTAGAGCAAGATGCCCTTAGGGCGGCTGAGTTGAAATTCGTCGAACAGGTGGCGGTAGATGTAAGGCAGCTCAATCGCGTCGCGAATGATGGCGATCTGCTCATCCAAGCCGCCGATATCTTCGTAGCGCACGTCAGGCACTTGCTCAAGGGTCAGAGCGCTGCTCTCAGGCGTGGGCAGCTTTTCGAAGGCGATGCCGAGGCGCGGATCGACGCGCACTGTATCGCCGACCTGAACCGAATCTCGGAAGAGCTGGTCGCTGATCTCAACGACCAAATCGGTGCTGCCGACGCGCACCTGCAAGCGCGGACGAATCTTGGCGACGGCGTGCTTGCCGCTGGCATCGATCTGCACGATGTCGCCGCGCTTGAGCGTCTCGGCGAGCGTCGGGTCGCACAGCACGCTGAATTTCTCGCCGCTCAGCCACTGCACGCGCAAGTTGACGCCCTCAGGCGCCGCCAAGACGCGCGCCGCGTTCGCAGGGCTGAGGATCGCCGTCACCTCAGCGATCTCGCCGCGCGAGAAATCCTGCCGAATGCCGACCACGTTGCGCGAGCGGTTCAAGACCACCTGCTGACCCTCGCGCAGCTGATCGATTGACAGGCCGGGCGCGGCGAGTTTGACCTCAAGGCGCTGCCCGTTGTAGCCGACGATCACATCGCGCTGCGTGACTAAAATGGCGTGCAGCTCATCGCGCAGCGTCTCAAGGCGTTTGCGTTCATCGGGCAAGATAGCGCGGTTGATGGCATCGTTCAGCACATCGGCGAGCGTTTCCCACAGCGAGTCGCTATCGCTGCCCAGCTCGATAGGTTGCCCGTTCTCGTCAAGGTTTGGCGCTTGGGGCGCGGCGGACAAACGCCTAAGAAAACGCCATACTCCAGCGGCGCGCTGCGCGCTTCCTCTAGCTCGCGCTGAGTCTTGATCAGCTGCTCGCGCAGGCGCTGGATGCCGCTCAGCTTGCTGATGAAGCCGAGCAGCTCCATCAGGCGGACTCGCTCATCGGGTGGCGGTGGCGGCGTAGCGCGCAGCTTCTCTTTCACCAAGCTCTCGAGGTGACGAATCAGCGTCTCGGTATCGGTCGGCATTTCATCCCATCGCATTCAGCGCGTAGCGCGCTCAGCCAAGGTCAATAGCTCAGGGTCAATGGCTCTAGGCACAACACACGCTGCGCGGGCTTCCCCAAATCGCAGCTTTTCACGCAGAAAGGCGGATTCAACTCCAGCTCTGCGTGCTCCAGATGCACTAACGCACTACCTCAGGATACACCACAAGCGAATGAACTGCTGCTGAAAACTGGGTTAGAGTTTCTACCTCAGCGCGAGCTGCGCTCACTGGCGCTTTGTCAACTCTTTGAGAGAGGCAGCATTCATCAATATAATCTCATCGTGATGTGCAACAGCGGCGAGGCAATCTACACCTGTAAATCTACAAGGCACTCAGCTCAGCTCAAGCGCTGCGCTCGTCTGGCGATTAGCTATCAACGCATATAGCTGTTGTTGACAACAACTCGCATGATAGCACACTTTCAATTATCATGCAATACCTCTCAGGCTTGCTAGCCTTTTCTAACAAAAGAAATCTCGGTTTTGCCGCTGCAAAAAATATGCTGGCAATGCGCCGCTCGTCTTCATGATTCCTTCGGGCTGATGAACGCGGATGTGCGCTCGAGGAACATCCTGCAGCACGCCGGCACTACGATCCGACCTAGCGCATTTGCTGCGCGCCGAAGGCGATCGCCTACCCAATCCTAATCCAAATCATCAAAGCGCTGTTCTTTCAGCCGCCGCCGAATCTCCAAGTCTGCTTCGCGCTTGGCGACCGCTTGGCGCTTGTCGTAGAGCTTTTTGCCCCTCGCGACGGCGATCTCGACCTTGGCGCGTCCCTTTTTCAGGTAGAGCCGCGTCGGCACGAGCGTATAGCCGCGCTCGCGCAGCTTGCCGATCAAGTGCGCGATTTCCCTGCGATGCAAGAGCAATTTGCGCGGACGCAACGGCTCGTGACCGAAGCGATTGGCTTGCGGGTACTCAGCGATGTGGACGTTCAGCAGCCACAGCTCGCCGCCGCGCTCTTCCGCGTAGCCCTCGCTCAGGCTGACCTTGTGCTCACGAATCGACTTGATCTCAGAGCCGATCAGCACCAAGCCTGCCTCGTAGCGCTCGCCGAGCGTGTAATTGTAGCTGGCTTTGCTATTGGTGGCGATGACGACAAAATCGCTCCGCGCCTTAGCTGCCTTAGTAGCTTTTGCCATTCTCGTTATCCTCAGCAGGCCTCGGATTCTCGCACCGCTCGAGGCGAGAGTCAACGGCGAAGGTGGGCGAAGCCGATCGCTCAGCGAGCAGGCACGGCGGCCGTCACCTTGCGAATCGCTGCCTCGTAGCCGTCGATCATGCGCGCCATTGTGAATAGCTGCGCGCGCGCACGCCCGCGCCGACCGAACTCAGCGCGCAGCGCCTCGTCGCGCAGGAAGAGCCGAATGCCTTCGGCAAGCGCGGCAGGATTCTCAGGCTCAACCAGCAGCCCTGCCTCGCCGACCACCTCAGGCGCGGCGCTCGCCCTCGCCGCCACAATTGGCTTGCCGAGCGTCATCGCCTCAAGGTACACATAGCCGAAGCTCTCTTGGCAGCTGGGGTGGCAAAACACATCCGCTTGCCGCCATTCGCGCGCGAAAGCTACGTCATCCGTGATGTGCGAGAGCCACGTCACGTGCGCGTTCACCTTCAGCTCATCGGCGAGCGCGTGCAGCGCGTCCCACTCTAAACCATTGCCGACGATCCGCACTTCCAAGTCGGGGAATTCATCGATCAGCAGCGGTATGGCGCGCAGCAGGACATCCACGCGCTTGCGCGGGTAGAACTTGCCGATCGCCAGCACAATCGGATGCGGATTGGGTTGGCGCGGCTCGGCATCCACCAGCGGCAGCCAGCTCGGCGTGAGCATCCCATGCGGGATAACCTGCACTTTTTCGGCAGGCACTCCGTAGAGCCTCACGATCTGATCTTTGGCGTATTGGCTGCCTGCGGTCACCAGATCGGCGCGCTGCATATTCACGCGGTCGAAGAACGCCTGCGCGTGGACGATTGTGCGGATCGGCTCGCGTTCCCAGCGATGCAGATCGCCGAAGATGGCGTGTGCAGAGGCGATCAGAGGCGGCCGCTGTGCAGGGTCGAGGCCGTAGCCGTCGTAGTCAAAACCGATAATGACATCTGCTTCGCGCAGGCGTGGCTCTGTGCGCAGCTCTGTGTTGAACAGAAAGCGTTTGAGGGTCGCTTCGATGTAGTCGGCCGTGTCGAAGTTGGGCGCAATCACCTCGACCTCGTAGCCGCGCTCGCGTAGCCCAGCTAGGAACGCGTTGAAGAAAACAGCCGTCCCGCTGCCGCTGATCACATCGGTCGCCCATGACGTGATGACGACGACTCGCATATGCATTCATCCTATCGCCAAAGGCGGCGCCGCACGCGCTTCGGCAGGCCGCCGCGTGGGATTGCTCACTTTTGACAAAAGTGATGCGCGCTCTCAAAATTGTAGCAGCTTTGCCCAAGCTCGACATATCGCACACAACAGGCGGCGCGCCATAGCGCTATAATTGGCGCATGGCTCGATGAAAAGCAGACGAAAAACAAACAACGCCCATGTTTTGGTCTGAGTTCAACGGGGAAACGCCGTTGCGCCGAGCGGCCTTGCGCGGCACGCAACTGATAGCCGTGCTGGTGGCGCTCTTGGTGACCGCCTTCAGCGCTTTTGTGGCAGGCTATGTTGTGGCGCTCAGCGGCGCGCAGGGCAAGCTGAGCCTCGCTGAGGAGGTCTGGCGGCTGACCGACCGCTATTTCTACTACGAGAAGCCCGCCGAAAAAGATCGGCTATACGGCGCGATCACAGGTCTGCTCGCCACGTTTCAAGACCCACACACGCTCTTCCTGCCGCCGCAGAGCGCCGAGCGCGAGCGCGCTGTGATGAGCGGACAGCAAGGCGGCGTCGGCATCATTGTGACGCAGACCGAAGATAAGCGCTTTGTGGTGGCGGAAGTGCGGCGCGGCTGGGCATACGAGCGCGCAGGCGGTCGCGTTGGCGATCAAATCGTGGCTGTGGATGGCGAATCTGTGGCAGAGTGGACGCTCAATCAGCTCGTCGAGCGCGTGCGCGGCGCGCTTGGCACGCAGGTCAGGCTGACCGTTAAGCGCGAGGGCGAGCCTGAGCCAATCACCTTGACCATGACTCGCCAGCAGATCAACGTCTACAGCGAGATGCTGGACGGACAGATCGCCTACCTGACCTTCACGCAATTCACCAGCACGGCGCCGAGCGAGATCAAGACGCAACTTGAGTCGCTTCTGGCGCAGCGGCCGCGCGCCTTGATCCTCGACCTGCGCAACAACGGCGGTGGCTTCCTCGACGAGGCGATCCAGATCGCCGATCTCTTCCTCGACGAAGGCTTAGTCGCCATTGAGAGAACCTCAAGCGGCGAAGTGAAGCATTTCCGCTCGCGCAGCGGCGACCTCGCCGAGTCTGTGCCGATGGTCGTCTTGGTCAACCGCGGCAGCGCCAGCGCCAGCGAGATCGTGGCGGGCGCGCTGCAGGATCGCGGCCGGGCAGTCTTGATCGGGCAACAGACCTTTGGCAAGGGATCAGTGCAGCGGCTTTTCACGCTCAGCGATGGCTCTCAGCTGCGCGTGACGCAAGGTGCGTGGTACACGCCGAGCGAGCGCCCTATCGAGCGGCGCGGCGGCGCGCAAGGCGGCTTGCAGCCCGATATCGCGGTTGAGCCTTCGGGCGACGGCGGCCGTTCGAAGGGCGACCCAACGCTCGAGGCCGCCCTTGCGTACATCCGTCGGAATTTCTGACGGACGCAAAGCGGGCCGCGCAGCGCGCCTTCGTGCGGAGAGGGTGGGATTCGAACCCACGAGGGCTTTTCACCCTACTCGCTTTCCAAGCGAGCGCACTAGACCAACTATGCGACCTCTCCGTCTGTTGATCGCAGTCATCTGAGCGGTCATTATAGCCGCTTATGAGGCAGCGGTCAACGGCGCGCTTGCGTCAGCTCACCTTGCGTCAGCCCTCCTCTCTATCTGCGCGCGCGCCCAAGCAATGGTGCGCTGAATGCCTTCGGCGAATGGCACGCTCGGCTGCCAATTCAGCAACGCTTTGGCGCGGCGGATATCGGCGGCGCTAGCGCGCACATCGCCGGGCTGCGCAGGCGCATAGCGCACCGGATAGCTCGTCCGATCCTTGCCGAAAGCGCTCAGCACGGCATCGCACAACGCGTTGACTGTGGTCGGCGTGCCAGTGCCGAGATTGATCACCTGGCCGTAGGTCGCAGGCTGCTCGAGCGCGTCCATCCAAGCGCGCACCACATCTGAGATATGCACAAAATCGCGCGATTGCTCGCCATCGGAGTGGATGGTGATCGGCTCGCCGCGCAGCACATTGCCGATGAAGATCGCCAGCACGCCTTGATAGGCATTGGTCAGGCTCTGGCGCTCGCCATAGACGTTGAACATGCGGAATGAGGTCACGTTGAACTGAAAATCGAGGTCGCGGCGCGCGGCGGTCAGATGGACGTAGCGCTCAGCGGCGTATTTGGCGATCGCATAGTACGAAGCCGGGTCAGGCGGCGCGCTTTCGGGGGTCGGCACAGGATTGCCGTTGCCGTAAATGGTCATCGAGCTGGCGAAGATCAGGCGCGGCACGCGGTAAGCTAGGCACGCCTGCAGGATATTGATTGTGCCGAGCGTGTTGGTGCGCAGATCGTGCGCTGGATCGGCGAACGAGAGGCGAATCGAGGCTTGCGCGGCGAGATGCAACACGGCGTCCACGCCTTGCGCGAAGATCGGCTCGAGGTGCGCAGGCTCGGTTACATCGCCTTGCACAAACTCGGCGGCGGCGTTCACGTGATCGCGCCTGCCGCTGCTCAAATTGTCCAGCACAACAGCGCGGTAGCCGCGCGCGATCAAGGCGTCAGTGAGGTGGCTGCCGATGAAGCCGGCGCCGCCCGTGACCAGAATGCGCTTGCTCACAACGTCCGCAACCCAACCTTTCAAGCGTGAAGCAGTGATGCCCTGCGCGAGGAAGCAAGTATAAAACCGTTGCGGGCAAAGCGCCACTGCAGAGACGGCCATCAGAGAGTTGGGCGCCCACCGGCCGAGCGCCGTGCGTCATCCAACGCGAGCAGCGAGGAGCGCTCCAGCGGCTCCGCCTGTAGTCAAGTTAGCGGGATGTGCGCTACACTCGACTTGCCGCTTGTGTGTATCAGAACGAAGGATTGTGTTGCTCTATGCCCAGAATGGCTCAGCGCGTCGCCGCCCTCGGCACGACCATCTTCGCCGAGATCAATCGCCTTGCGCGCCAGTACAACGCCATCAATCTTGGGCAAGGCGCGCCCGATTTTGACGCGCCGCCGCCAGTGCTGGAAGCTGCTGTGCAAGCTGTGCGCAGCCAGCTCAACCAATACGCGCCGAACACCGGCTTGCTGGAAGCGCGCGAGGCGATCGCGCAGCACGCTGAGCGTTTCTACGGTCAGCGCCTCTCGCCTGAGCAGGTTCTGATCACTGCCGGCGCCACTGAAGCGATGTTCGCCGCCATCCTCGGCTTGAGCGATCCCGGCGATGAGATCATCGTCTTTCAGCCCGTCTACGATAGCTACGTGCCGAACATGCGCATGGCAGGCGTCTTGCCGCGCTATGTGAACCTCTACGCGCCGAATTGGTCGTTCGATCCTGACGAGCTGGCGGCCGCCTTCACGCCGCGCACCAAGGCGATTATCATCAACACGCCGCACAATCCAACGGGCAAGTGCTACTCGCGCCGCGAGCTCGAGATCATCGCCGAGCTATGCCTGCGCCACAACGCGATCGCGATCACAGATGAAGTCTATGAACACATCATCTACGATGGCGGGCAGCACACGCGCCTTGCCACGCTAGACGGCATGGCAGAGCGCACGCTGACCATCAGCAGCCTCGGCAAGACGTTCAGCGCGACTGGCTGGAAGGTCGGCTGGGCGATCGGCGCGCCCGAGCTAGTGGAGAGCGTGAACCGCGCACATCAGTTCATCACGTACTCAGTGGCGACTCCATTGCAGGCGGCGGCGGCGACCGCGCTCAACCTGCCCGATTCATATTTCGAGTCGTTGCGCGCTGAGTATCAGCGGAAGCGCGACAAGCTGCTGGCGATATTGCGCGGCGCAGGCTTCCAGACCTTCACGCCGCAAGGCGGCTATTTCATCATGGTGGATTGGCGCGCCGCCGCGCCTGAGCATATCCAAGATGACGTGCAATTCGCTGAGTGGCTGATCCGCGAAGTCGGAGTGGCGTGTATCCCCCCGAGCGCCTTTTACCGTGCCGAAGATAAGCATCGCGCCGCGCATTTGGCGCGCTTCGCAATTTGCAAACGCGATGAGACTCTGGAGGCCGCCGCCGAGCGCCTTGCCGCGATGCGCGTCAGCAGCGGTTAGTTGCGTCGCGAGCTTGGCGGCGCGGGGCGCGCTCAGATATCCTGCGGCGCGCGCTCGGGGTAAGGGTCTTCAATCACGATCTCAGCCTCGATCTGCGCCAGGAACTGCTCGTAGAAAGCCAAGCGCTGCGCGCCGAGGCGGCGCCCTGTCGGCGTGATCAAGGTGCGATACCACTCATGAGCGCGCTCCAACGGGAACCCCCTCACCAGCTCGCGCGCGGCAGTGTTGATCGGCCTCGCGCCGACGCGCCCGAGCGTGAGCAACGACTGAATGATGTTGCTGGCGCCGATCTTATCGAGCGTCTCAGCGTCCATCAGCAGGCGCGCTTCAAGGCTTGCGTTGGCTACGATAGCGCGCATCTGATCCTCAATCGGCACGTCGTCTTGAAACTCATTGTGATGGCGGCGGATCGCCTCTGCTACGCGCTCCACGAACGGCGGCGGATACCCTTCGCTGAGCAGGAAGCGCGTGGCGGTCTCTGCGCCGCGCAGGCCGTGATACTCGTAATCCACTGTGTAATGATCCACATCGTGGAAGAGCGCGGCGAGGTCGCAGACCGCGCGCGAATCCGGCGGGATGCCCTCGCCATCGGCGAGCGCGCGGATATTCTTCTGGACGTTCAGGGTGTGCTGCCAGCGATTCTCGGCGCGGGACTCGGCGTTGTGCCACCCTTTGGACGAGGCAGTGCGGCGCAAATAGCTGCGCACGAAGTCGGCGGCGCGCTGCAATTGCTCATGGGTCAGCTGCATGGCAAAAATCCTCAAAAAAGCTATTGATTCGCGCGCATTGTAGCGCGCCGCGCGCTGCGAAGGCAAGCCTCTCGCCGCCGAGAGAGCGGCGTGCTGAACCTTGCTTGACTTCTAGGGCTGCTATCCTCGCCACAACGCATGTCACACTGCGCTGCGCGCAGCGCAAGCATCGGCATCGCACTGAAGAATTAAAAATGAGCGCCCGCAGCTGAGAAGCTGCTTGCAGCGCCTTACAGCTTGCGCTATGCTCATCGCGGTGCATCGGCGACACAGGAGACGCTCTGTGACAGACCTGATCGGACGCCAACTCGGTCAATACACCATCACCGCGCTGCTCGGCAGCGGCGGCATGGCAACCGTCTACCGCGCCCAGCAAGCCAGCATCAGGCGCGACGTCGCTATCAAAGTCATCGAGACCAAGCTGACCGCCAACCCCGAGCTCATCAAGCGCTTCGAACGCGAAGCCCAAACCGTCGCCGCCCTCGATCACCCCCACATCCTGAAAGTCTTCGACTTCGGCGCTCAGGACGACCTGCTCTATCTGGTGATGGAGCTGAAGACAGGCGGCAGCCTCGCGGCGCGCCTGAAGGCGAGCGGCAAGCTGAGCGCTCAGGAGGTGGCGCGCTACCTCGACCAAATCAGCGCGGCGCTTGACCACGCACACAGCCGCGGCGTGATCCATCGCGACCTGAAACCGCAAAATGTGCTGCTGGACCAGTCTGGCAACGCCATCCTCAGCGATTTCGGCGTCGCGCGCATCCTCGGCGATGTCACAGCCCTGACCCGCAGCGG